>CAZVEZ010000013.1:0-31395 GCA_964626135.1 uncultured Nitrospira sp. | reverse complement strand
TCTTAAGCCAAAGATACTGCCCTCACATGAGCCGTACTTTCAGGCGACATGAACAATCTTCCTCGTCCTTCTCTCACTTGCCTTGCGCATCGCGCATGGTCTGTTGACAGGATCGCTTGTAAGACAGTAGCTTGGCGGGGTTTCCTGTCCAGTGTTCACATCGAAGGGTTCGTATATGGCTGAGTCTGAGATCGGCAAATCCGACACGGACGAGTTGATGAGAAAACTGCACGAGCGGCCTCAAATGCCTTTGGCAGAGTGGCTGAGAGCGCCGTCACACGTACACTATAAGGCCTTTCGGATGAGCGACCCTCCGGTGCACCGACCGGCGAGTCGTGATGAGTTTAAGTCTCTTCTGGTGGCTTTGAAGGTTCCTCCCGATGCGATGGATATTCGTGACGAATTCGGGTATGGCGTGAAGGTCGATGCGACCGGCGATCGGCTGATCATGGTCTGGGAAGCGCATACGGAGTACTACAGTCATCAAACCTGGCATATTCCTTCCGATCACTCTGCGAAGGTAACGTTTGGCCCGATGACTTTTCCCCAGCCCCGGCCTCCGATCACACCGCTCGGTGTGGAGGTCTGTCGCCTGGATATCCTGCTCATGACCGATCCGCTGCCGGCCAGTGAGGCGTTGCGGCCGCAGTTTCCAGGACCGATCCTGTATGGTAGCCGGATTCTCGATGAGGAGACCGCGTTGATCACCAGCTTTACGCCTGATGAGCATGGGCGCGAACGCTATTGGGTCAGTGTCGGGTCGGGCAGATCCGGCAGGTCTCACTTGAAAGATATTGTCGATGCGGTTGTCAGAATCGAAACCTATTACCACTTGTTGCTCATGCAAAAACCGCTGTTTATGGCAGCGGTCGATCAAGCCTACAAGTTCGAGCAAGTGCACTTAAAACAGCGTGAAATCATCACCGGACATATCGGCCACGCCGATTCACTGACGTTACAGCGTTGGCTCAATGGACTGACGCAAGACTTGCTGAAAACCACCAGGCTGGCCGGCAGATTACACTTCGAGCTGTCCTCTTCGGTTCCCTACGACAAGATTGTGCACCGGACGCTGGCTTCATTGGACGAACGGGTGCTTCCCCTCTATCGCCCGTTGTCGGAGTATGTCCTCAGCGGAATCACCGGAGTGGCGGAAGGCTACCAACAACTGTTGAAGAGAATCGACAACCTCCGCAGCGGTTTTGAGGGAGTCATTTCCATCATTCGCGCTCGCGTCGATCTCATGCTCCAATCCCAGAATCTGACGCTCCTGGCCAGTGTTGACAAGACAACGAAGAGTCAGGCCATTCTCCAGTACACGGTCGAAGGCTTGTCGGTGATTGTGATTGCCTATTATCTCAGTGGGCTCATGAGCTATATTTTCAAAGGGCTTCAAGAAATGGGGTGGCTCGGCAGCGCCGATATGGCTTCCGCATTGTTCGTTCCGGTTTCGCTCAGCCTCGCGTTAGGGATTACGATTCTCGGACGAAAACTTCTCCTCAGGAAATTCTCCGGTGAGTCCGTGCCTGCGATGCCCGATAAACTTCCACATTGACAGGGCGTTGAAGCAGTCCGTCAGGCTGTCCTGTTCATTTGATCCGTCAGGTTTATTACGACCTTCTCCGCTTTCGGCAATGAAACGATGAATCTGTTCCGGGATGGAGAAGCAACTCCGGCATTGATGAATGCCGGGGCGCAAGTTCTGCGAGCCTTGGAGCTGTCTAACCCGGCCATATATTAGCCGATGCGATTTGGAGATAACTCAGTCTTCCTGCAGACAGATCTCTGCTTCAAATCTTTGTCGGCGAAAGCGATGGATAGGAAGCGGCAGCGATGTCTGGTGCGATGCCGATCATTTTTTGACATGGTTATTTCCTCCGGGTAAATTTATGTCATCTCTTTTAAGGCGAACAGCCATGATTTTTGTCACCGGTGGTGCCGGCTATATCGGTTCCCATACCTGTGTGGAACTCCTCAACGCAGGTTACGACGTTACGGTGTTCGACAACTTCTCCAACAGCCATCCCGAAGCACTGGCGCGGGTGGAGCGAATCACAGGAAAAAAGCTGCGTCTGGTGCGAGGCGATTGCCGGGACCGTATGGCCTTGGTGGCAGCGTTGCGCGAGAGCGGGGCCGGTGCGGTCATTCACTTCGCCGGCCTCAAAGCCGTGGGGGAGTCGGTGACTCAACCGTTGGCCTACTACGACAACAACGTGACCGGTACCCTCCGCCTGCTGGAGGCGATGGGCGAGTGCGGAGTGAACAGTCTGGTGTTCAGCTCCTCTGCTACCGTATACGGCGATCCGATTCGGCTGCCGATTGTGGAGGATCACCCACTCTCTGCCACCAATCCCTATGGCCGGACGAAGCTGATGATTGAGGAGATCCTGCGCGATTTGCACCGCAGCGATGCATCCTGGAGGATCGTCCTTCTTCGGTATTTCAATCCGGTGGGTGCTCATGCCAGCGGCTTGATAGGGGAAGACCCTCGGGGGATCCCCAATAACTTGTTACCCTTTGTGGCTCAGGTGGCAGTCGGGCGACGAGCGTATTTGAACGTGTGGGGCCATGATTACCCGACTCCGGATGGGACCGGTGTGCGTGATTACATCCATGTGGTGGATTTAGCTTTGGGTCATCTCAAAGCTTTAAAGACGCTGGAGCGATTAGAAGAGAAGGCCGGATGTCAGACCCTGAATCTGGGCACGGGTATAGGCTACAGCGTGCTGGATATCGTACGGGCATTCGAGCAGGCAAGCGGGCGGTCTGTACCGTACAAGTTTGCAGCCCGGCGCCCCGGTGACATCGCCGCGTGCTATGCAGATCCGCAACGGGCATATGAACTGCTGGGCTGGCAGGCAGAGCGCGGCCTTGGCGAGATGTGTGCCGATGCCTGGCGCTGGCAGAGTGGCAATCCCAATGGGTACGGTCCGAATCATTTATGATTGTTTCTGCCGCAATCGCCGGTGTTTGACGCAAGCCAGACGGGCGAGACTGGCTGGAAAAGCGCGACAGGACACTCAAAGTTTTGACTGTGAACCGTCTCCAGCCCTCCAGTCCTACTGCTCTCGCAGTCTCGCTTGTCGCGCGCGCCTATTCTTTATTTCCTTCGGGGGAATCGATGAGGTAGCGAAGTCGCGCGGGCAGATCGGTGGCGATCTGTTGGGCGTGGCAAGGGGGAATATCTTCTTTCAGTCGCTTCAGGAGCCGAGGAAATTTCATGCAGTCAGGCACCTCGCAGACCCAGAGGTATGTGCCGGACTCCAGTTCTTCAATGTGCCGTAGCACGCGAAACCCTGGATACTCCATGAAATACGCGGATAAGAACCCTCCGATGGCCTGCACCACCCAGGGATTCGCAGTGGCATAGCGGTAGCTGACTCGAAGCTCAACTATTTGTGCCGACTCGTGCTCGTCCATCGCTGTCCGAGAGTATAGCCTGTTTGGGACAGTAAAACCCGATCAGGTCGCTAAAAAATATCTGCCGGCATAGGGGATACCGGCGGGACGAATAAGAAACATAAGAGATGCTTCTCGCAACAGGATCAGTGGAATACAGATGAACATTGCCATCATTGGTGGAGGGCCAGCCGGACTCATGGCCGCAGAGGCGGCATGTGCCGGGGGCGCTGAAGTCGATCTTTATGATGCAATGGCGTCGGTCGGTCGCAAGTTTCTCCTGGCTGGAAAAGGTGGCCTGAATCTCACGCATTCGGAACCCTCCGATACATTTCTCTCTCGTTATGGGACACGACGCGTCCAGATTGCCCCGTTGCTCTCGTCGTTCGGCCCCGGTGCGCTCCAAGCCTGGACTCGTGGGCTCGGCATTGAGACCTTTGTCGGTTCTTCCGGGCGGGTGTTCCCTACTAATCTCAAGGCGGCGCCGTTGCTGCGCGCGTGGCTTCGCCGATTGCGCAAGTCCGGCGTGCGATTTCATGTGCGTCATCGGTGGTCCGGTTGGGATGAGCAGGGGGGGCTGTGTTTTACCACGCTGGACGGTAACCGCGCTGTCCAGGCCGATGCGGTGGTGCTGGCACTCGGCGGAGGGAGTTGGCCGAAGCTCGGCTCTGATGCGTCGTGGGTCCCGTACTTGGCGGCACGTGGGCTGAATATTGTGCCATTGAAGCCGGCGAACTGTGGATTCGACGTGGTTTGGAGCGAGCATTTTCGGGCGAAGTTTGCCGGACATCCGGTGAAGTCGGTGGCAGTCGTTGTGCGGGACGATGCCGGCACTGAATTCCGGCATCCGGGGGAATTGGTGGTCACGGAGACCGGTGTGGAAGGTGGCGTGATTTACGCGGTATCAGCAGGTCTTCGCGATGAGATTCTGGCAAAGGGCGCGGCCACATTGCGCCTCGATCTGGCGCCTGATCGCGATATCCGGCGTCTGACTCACGACTTATCGAAGCCGCATGGCAAACGCACGATGGCGACCCATCTTCAGCGGCAGGCGCACATCGAAGGCGTCAAAGCGGGGCTGCTTCGTGAAATGGTCTCGAAAGAGGATTTTTCGGATCCGGCTCGTCTGGCTGCCGCGATCAAATCGTTGCCGTTGAGACTCGTGGCATCGCGCCCGTTGGAGGAAGCGATCAGCACGGCTGGTGGCGTTCCGTTCGAAGCGCTCGACGAACGGTTAATGATCTGCGCGATGCCGGGCATTTTCTGCGCGGGAGAAATGCTGGATTGGGAAGCGCCGACTGGAGGCTATCTTCTGACTGCCTGTTTGGCGATGGGTCGTGTGGCGGGCGCCGGAGCCGCAGCGTTTATCGAGGAGCGGCGGCAAGCCCGTTAACAGCGCCGATGGATCGGTATTTCTGGTCGCGTTGAGCCAGCAATTGAGAGAGAGAAAGGTCGTTGAGCTGGGCAAGTTGGTTGCTGAGGGACTTGGCAACACGTTCGGTCATGGCATTGAGGTCTCGATGCGCGCCCCCGAGCGGTTCCGGTATGACTTCATCGACGATATGCAGGTCGACCAGGTCTTTCGCTGTCATTTTCAGGGCGGCGGCGGCATCGGGAACTTTTGTCGGATCGTCCCACAGGATTGCGGCGCAACCTTCCGGAGAAATAACCGAATAGACACCATGCTCCAGCATGAGGACGCGATCTGAGACGCCTAATGCCAGTGCTCCACCGCTGCCTCCTTCACCGATGACAATGGAAATAATCGGAACTGCGAGGCGAGACATGACAAAGAGATTGCGGGCAATCGCTTCAGCCTGGCCGCGTTCTTCCGCGCCGATGCCGGGGTAGGCGCCGGGGGTGTCGATAAAGGTGACGACGGGGCGTCCGAACTTCTCCGCCATTCGCATGAGACGCAAGGCCTTTCGATAGCCTTCAGGATTCGGCATGCCGAAGTTCCGTTGCATCCGTTCTTTGAGGGTTTTCCCTTTTTGATGGCCGATGACCATGATCGACCGGTCGTTGTACGTCGCGAAGCCTCCGACGATAGCGCGATCGTCGCCGAACGAGCGATCCCCATGGAGTTCAAGAAAGTCCCTGAAGAGATACCCGATATAATCGAGCGTGCTGGGCCGTTGAGGATGCCGGGCGAGTTGCGTCCGTTGCCAGGGAGTCAGTTTGCTGTAGAGCGTATGTTCGACCTGGGCCAGTTTCATCCGCAGCTTGCGAATTTCATCCTGGGGGGCCGATTTGCCGGCAGGAACGGCAGCGAGTTTTTCGATTTTTTCCTCGATCTCGCGAATCGGCTTTTCAAACTCAAGGTAATCGCGCATAGGCCGTCTTAACTATAATGAAATTTAAGAGGTAGACCACCGGTACCCTATCCTGAATACGGAGCTACGATAGCAGAAAAATGGCCCCTTTGCCTAGTATTTCTTCAACATCCGCGACAAATCGTTCGTTGGGAGTGACGGTTAATCTGGGGAGCGGGGCCGTCTCGGCTTCCAGCGCGGAATCCATCCGAAGAGTCAGTGAGACGGTCGTGGTTCCCGGGTGGCGCAGGATGATCTCGCGGAGGCGCGGTAACTGTTCCGGCACGTCGGGGTGATCCGTCAATCGAATGTGGACTCGTTTGATAGCCTGTGCTTGCACCTCAGCGAGCGGCTCAATCTTGCTTCCTCGAATCTTCGTGCCTTTGTCTCCCCTGTCTATGGCGCCTGTGATACGCACTAAACGTTCCGGCACAAGTACGTCTGTGGCATTTTTGAAGAGATCAGGAAAGACGATGATCTCAACCACGCCGTGGAGATCTTCCAGCGAGAGATAGGCCATCCGGTCTCCCTTCTTGGTCAGCATGCTCTTGACGGTCGTGATGATGCCGCAGAGTTTCACCTCGCGACCGTCCGGCAATTCGGGCAGGCTGATAGTTGAGGCCGTGGCCAACGCGTGGATGGTGGCCTCATAGCGAGCTAACGGATGGGAGGAAATATAAAATCCGGTCAGCTCCCGTTCGTGTTTCAATCGCTCGCTTTGGTCCCATTCCGGTATGTTGGGCAGCGGTGGCAGAGCCGGATGTTCCGCAGAGTCTTGCCCGTGGAACGCATCGCCAAAAATATTGGTCTGACCCAGGTCACGTTCGCGCTGCGCGGCCGCGCCGCTTTCGATGGCTTGATCCAGAACCGCCGCCAGCTGGGAACGTTTTGCGCCGGTTGAGTCGAACGCGCCGGTCTTGATGAGCCCTTCGAGCATGCGTTTGTTCACTTTATGGAGATCGACCCGACGACAAAACTCAAAGAAGGACTTGAAGGGACCGGCATTATTCCGAATCTCGATGATCGATTCGACGGCTCCTTCGCCGACGTTCTTGATGCCCGCCAAGCCGAACCGGATCGCGCGATCCACCACGGTAAAGTTCTTATGGCTTTCATTCACGTCGGGGGGCAACACCTTGATGTTGAGGTCTCGGCACTCTGTGAAGTAGCCGACGATCTTGTCGGCGTTACCCATGTCGGTTGTCATGAGAGCGGCCATGAACTCGGTCGGGTAGTGCGCTTTCAAATAACCGGTCTGATAGCAGACGACGGCATAGGCCGCGGCGTGCGACTTGTTGAATCCGTAGCCTGCAAACTTCTGGATCAGTTCGTAGAGCTTGTCCGCCTTCTTATCGGGGATCTTGTTTGTCTTGGCGCCTGCCAGGAACTGCGCGCGGAGCTTCTCCATCTCCTCCGGCTTCTTTTTGCCCATGGCGCGACGAAGAATGTCGGCCTGGCCGAGTGAGAAGCCTGCCACCTTGTTGGCAATCGCCATCACCTGTTCTTGGTAGACGATGACCCCGTAGGTGTCCTTCAGGATTGGTTCAAGTTCGGGCACTTCGTAGACGATTGGAATCTTGCCCTGTTTCCGTTTGATGAAGTCAGGAATCAGATCCATCGGACCGGGGCGGTAGAGCGCGATGATGGCGATGATATCTTCGAAGCGGTCCGGCTTCAGGCCTGTCAGGAGGTCGCGCATCCCGGAGCTTTCCAACTGGAAAAGTCCGATCGTCTTTCCTGAAGAGAGAAGGGCAAAGGTCTTCGGATCGTCGAAGGGTATCTGTTCCATGACCAATGGCGGCTTGCCGGGATGCCTCTCATTGATCAGCGTCTCAGCGCGTTTGATCATTGTGAGGGTTTTGAGGCCCAGGAAATCGAATTTGACGAGCCCGATCTTTTCAACGTCCCCCATCGAATACTGTGTGACGATTTCGTCGTTGGCTCCTTTATAGAGCGGCACATGGTCCGTGAGCGGTCCTTCAGAAATTACCACGCCTGCGGCGTGAGTCGAGGCGTGCCGGGCCAATCCTTCGAGAGAACGGGCGATGCCCATGAGCTCTTTGACCCGCGTATCGGTCTCGACGAGATCGCGCAGTTTCGGTTCTTGATCGAGCGCCTGCTGGAGCGTCATGTTGAGCTGATTCGGGACGAGCTTGGCCACGCGATCGACTTCGGCATAGGGTATTTCCAGCACACGACCCACGTCCCTAATGGCGGCTTTCGCCCCGAGCGTCCCGAATGTAATGATCTGGGCGACATGATCCTTGCCGTACTTGTCGACGACGTAGTTGATCACTTCGCCCCGGCGTTCCATGCAGAAGTCCATGTCGATATCGGGGAGAGACACGCGCTCTGGATTCAGGAACCGCTCGAATAGGAGTGTATAGACGAGGGGATCAAGGTCTGTGATACGCAACGCATAGGCAACGAGACTTCCGGCGGCGGAGCCCCGGCCCGGCCCGACAGGAATGTGGCGCGAACGGGCAAATTTGATGATGTCCCACACGATAAGAAAATAGCCGGCGAATCCCATCGAACAGATGATCGTCAGTTCCTCACGCAGGCGCAATTCATAGGTAGCCGGCAGGATCTGAGTGGATCGTTCCCGCAGTCTGGCCGCCAATCCTTCCAGCGCCAGCCGCTCCAGATAGGTTTCCCGTGTGAAACCTTCCGGAACGGTATATTGCGGAAGATGCGTTTTGTTCAGGGCCAGCTGGAGATCGCAGTTGTCTGCGATCCGGCACGTGTTGGTGACGGCATGCGGGAACTCGATAAAGGCCGCCGAGACTTCTTCTGTCGATTTCACATAGAGCTGATCCGTGTCGAACTTCATGCGATTCGGGTCGCTGATGGTTTTGCCGGTTTGCAGACAGAGCATCAGCTCGTGCGGCCGGAAATCTTCTTTTTTGAGATAGTGGCAATCGTTGGTGCCGGCCAGAGGGATATCCATTTTCCTGGCGATTTCGAGCAGGCCGCTATTCGCAACTCGTTGGTGCTCCAACCCGTTGGCTTGTACTTCAAGGTAGAAGTGTTCTTTCCCGAATATTTCCTGAAACTCTCCTGCCACCGCCATGGCGCCCGTCATGTCCTTCTGGCCAATGAGATAAGGGATTTCACCGCTCAAACAACCTGACAGAGCAATCAATCCTTCGTGATGCTCTTTGAGAATCTCTTTGTCCATCCGTGGTTTGTAATAAAATCCTTCAAGGTATGCTTTACTAACGAGCTTGATCAGATTCTGATAGCCGGTCAAATTTCGAGCCAGGAGAATCAAGTGGTAATAGTCGTTATGGGCAAGCCCGCTGTCTTTTGTGGCCAGTCGGCTTCCAGGGGCCATATAGGCTTCGCAGCCGATGATGGGTTTGATGCCTGCATTTTTGGCTTTACGATAGAACTCGATGGCTCCGAACATGTTGCCATGGTCGGTCATCGCGACGGCCGGCTGGCCAAACGTTTTAATCTGCTGGATGAGCGGTTCGATTTGATTCGCGCCGTCAAGGAGACTGAATTGTGTATGGAGGTGGAGGTGGACGAAGGACGAAGCCATGAAGGGATTCTAGGAGCGTGGGAAAGAAGAAGTCAAACACATGAAACGGAGCATATGTATAGGACCAGCATGACTCAATATCTGGGTGACGAACAGAAGTATATAGCTGGAGGTGGCGCGCGTCTATGTCACCATTTATTTATTGTGTGCAGACGATGCGTCAGCGCGTTCTTCGATTCGGCAAATGGCCGGAACGTACCTGGCAGGCCAGGACGTCACAGATCACACGCGTGGAGATTAAACTGGTGATCTCGGCCGCGTCGTAAGGAGGAGCGCACTCCACGATTTCAATTCCGGCGATCGGCTTGCTGTCCGCAATAATTTGAAGAAACTTGAGAACTTCGCGAGGCAAAAATCCGCCTGGCTCAGGCCAGCCGGTTCCAGGTACGAAGGCGGCGTCCAGGCAATCCACGTCGAAGCTCAGCCAGACTGCATCGACGCCGTTCCAGGCAACTTCAAGCGCCTGTTTGGCGGCATTCTCAATCCCCATCTCCACGCAATCGGTCACGGTCATAATGGTGGTTTTGCGTTCCCGCCCGACCTTTACACCGGGCCTTGGCGACTGCCAGCCGCCGATCCCGATCTGTACGAGATTCTTTGCCGGAACGTTGGGAATGTTCGTGGCGTGAAACCAGGGTGTAGTGTGCATGCGTTCGTCGAGATCGGTGTCCTGCGTATCCACATGCCGGTCGAAGTGAATGATGCCAAGCTTGCCCCCATTGAGATTCTGAGCCACCCCCCGCACGGTCGCAAAGCCGAGGGAATGGTCGCCTCCGAGTACCACGGGAAATGCGCCGCTGGCGTAGACATGTGAGACAGCTTTACTGACCTGATCGAACGTTTTTTCTATATTGCCAGGGATGGTGAATACATCGCCGAGATCGCACATAGAAATGGATTCCCGCAGATCCACTCCGAGCTCAAAACTGTATGATCCATAGAGAGCCGAAATTTTTCGAATGCCTTGCGGGCCAAACCGGGTACCGGACCGGTATGTCGTGCCTCCATCGAAGGGCGCGCCGAGAATCGCTACGTCGTACTGGCCACACTTGTGAACATCTTCTACGTACGGCGATTTGACGAACGTGTTGATTCCAGCAAAGTGGGGGAGTTCTCCCCGGCTGAATGTAGGAATCCGGCGATCTTTAATGGAGTCGGCGCCTGGCAGACCTAATTCCAGGCCACGGACTATTTCTTCCTCATGCTTCGTCGTCGGGATCAGCGCCTCCGCTTCGACTGCGTACTTTGCCTCCGGACCGTATGCGTCATGCAGGGGAACCTTGCCTTTGTATTGCCGCTTTTCAGCCAAAAGATCACCTCCTAAAACCGAATGACACAACCTAGCTGACAAGCAAAATTCTAGGAGATCATGGAATGAGAAGTCAAATTACAGATGAGCATCTGTCGTTGAACATGGGCGATCGACTCCGATACTCGGCATGGAAAAATACTTCAATGACCTGATTGGATCGAGGAAGTTGTCGAACGTCTCTATGTGGGCTGCGTCGGGCAGGGAATCGAAAAGCACGACCCCTGGTGGATTTGACGACGACCAAGCCATGATGATGAGCGTGATTGGGCTGATGAAGGGACACGTGCCATGACAGGATGCTGAAAAATTCAGCCGCCGCGTTTTCATCTGGCAAGAATTCTCAACGTACCCCGGTAGGTACGCGTCCGGTTCTTGCTCGCCTTCAGCTTTGATGAACGACCTTTTTCAGCCTCCTGTTAGAGCCGTTCGCCGTACTTCTGCGCATGAAGCTTTTTGGCTTCGTCGATCCATTTGTCCCGTTTGATCCGTTCGGGAGCAGTGTAGAGCTTCTTTGCAACTTTGACGATATCTTCCGGCTTCCAGCGCGCAATCTGGATATAAGTGCGCATCCCCATCTTGTTCAGAGTTCGGGCAAAGACGGGGCCGATTCCGTGAATTCTGCTCAAGTCGTCTTTCTGTTCGGCTCTTGCCGTATTCGCCTGTTCCATCTGAAGGCTCAGTTGATTTCCATTCTGGCGAACCGGGCGAGCCGCTGCGGCCGTCCCATCGGTCTTGATGCGGAGCGCGGCCCGTACTTCGACGAGGCGTTTCCGAAGGCGCGTAATCTCCTCTTCCTTTCCTGCGACCATCGCAGACTGATCTGCCAACGCTTGAATTTGCTGCTGCAGAGCGTCTATCCGTTCGTCTCGCTCCCGAAGAAGTTGTTCGTCGAGCAGGAGCTGGGCGCTGAGTTTGTCGTGCGCCGCAAGCTGCCGATGTAACTTGGCGATCTGTGCTTCCTGTTGCGCAAGGGTCTGCTCATATGTCTTCTCTCGCTCCGTCAGTGCTGCCTCATGATCCTTCAAATGCGGCTCGAGGCGTTCGAGTTCTTCGATTCGCCGATCCCGGTCGGCTAGTTGAATTTCGAGTTGGTGCAGCGCCGATCGATGTTCAGTGTCCCGATCACAGAGTTGTACTTCAAGCCAATGGACTCGTCCTTGAGCCGGTTCAAGTTCCTCCACCCGTGCGCGCAGCTGATCGGTATCGACGACGCGGGCTTCCAACTCGATGATGCGGCGTTGCAGATTTTGCCGTTCTTGCTCGCGAGCCACACGTGTCCGTTCAGCGTTCTGACGCGCGAGATGTAATTGCCGGGCTTCTTCCGCCTGCGCTGTGGCAGCTGTGTCGTATTCGTTCGCGCGGCGGCGAACAGAGGCTTCGTTCGCTTCCAGGGCCTTCAACCGCTGCGCGCGAACAGCGGCCTCTTGTTGAAGCTCCTGGAGGCGATTCTGTTGCGCTGCGAGTTTCTGCTGGTTGGATTGGTCGAGCGCTGCTGAATCGGCCATCTTGCTTTCGAGCGCGGACATTGCCGCAGCGCGGTCTTTCAGTTCATGTTGCGCCTTCTCCAGCAGCTGTCCTTTGTGCCGCAGGCTAGTGGCGACCTCTCTAAATTGTTGTGTAAGCTGGTGGACGGACAGGTGTCGCAGTATCCACCCGACCACGCCGCCGATCCCCGCCGCGACAAGGAGACATCCCATGATCTGGCTGATGAGTGTGGTCATAGGTTGCCAGCTCCTTTCACGCGTAGTTCGATGCGACGATTGTGTTGAAGACCGGCACGGGTCTGCGCCACCGACAGCGGTTGTGAAGCTCCATAGCCGACGGCGGTAAATTGGTGAGTCAGACCATGGCTGGTCAAATACTGCCGCACAGCCTCGGCGCGGAGGCGGCTGAGTTTCACATTATAATCCGGCGCACCGTACTTGTCTGTATGACCGCCAATCTCAATGGTCGTATGGGGAGCATGGCGTAAAATGGCAACCAGCTGATCCAATATCGCGCGACTGCGGGGGGTGATCGTTGCGGTATTCGAATCGAACTCGATGGAACTGTGTGAGAGGGTCTCTTTCAACTTTTTTTGGAGCGAAGATGAAGAGGAGGGAGCTGGAGTTTGAGCTTGAGCTGCCAGAATATGATCCTCCAGTTTGAGCCCCATCTGCGTAAGAGAGACGACACTTCGCAGCACAGTGGCTTTGGCGCGCTCGCTGTCAGCCCGACCGCTGACGACAAGTGAGTGTCCGTCGATGATGATAGAACTGCGTTCACTCAGATGTTTCAGGATGGGGAGGGCCTGGGGAACAGTGTCCACCCAGGCGGCAGATTCCACTCTCGGGTCCACCGTCAACTCATCGACGACGCGGCCGGGCCTTGCCCCATAGAGGTCTTGGGCTTGCCGAATGATTACAGCCTTGCCGGTCTCACTCGGGAGTACGCCACGGAGCTTGAGCGTTCCATACTCCATATGTGCATGAAAACTGGCAGGGGAGAAAGGCTTCGATGCTGCCGCTGGGGGAAGGTGGCGTGGTAGGCAGAGAACAGCAAGGAGAGTAAGTGCAACAGCGCCTGCGGCAAGAATTGCTGCGCGCATCATGAATCAACTCTCGGACAGACTCTTACGCCGGTGTGACCCTATCATACTGTGCCGGTTCCTGCCAGACAGGATTTTGCCGTCTTGTAGATTGTATTCGGACAGTATGCCGACGATGCGCGGCACTGAGGAAGGACGGGATGTCCTGTTGTCTCCTTGAACTTCGTTGACCCATTTGTTATTCTTCGCCCGCCTTTCACAGTCAATTTTTACCTATCCATTTTAAGTCGATCCAAGGAGTTGAACCATGGCCGGCATCAAGCGGGCGCTGATCAGTGTTTCTGACAAGACTGGTGTCGTGGAATTAGCAAAAGGGATCGAGGCGCTTGGCGCGGAGATCCTGTCGACCGGGGGGACGGCCAAAACGCTCAGGGATGCCGGGGTCCAAGTGATCGATGTGGCAGCCTACACGGGCTCGCCGGAGATTCTCGACGGCCGCGTCAAGACACTGCATCCCAAGATTCATGGAGGCTTGCTCGGACGGCGTTCGGTGCCTGCTCATGTTGAGCAGATGGCGCAGCAGGGGATCGGACCCATCGACGTCGTCGTCGTCAACCTCTATCCGTTCGAGGCGACGATCGCGAAACCGCATTGTTCCTTCGCAGAGGCCATTGAAAATATCGATATCGGCGGGCCGTCGATGTTGCGATCCGCAGCCAAAAACCATGACGATGTTCTGGTGGTCGTGGACCCGACCGATTACCAGCGCGTGCTTGATGCGGCGAGGGCGGGGACGGTGCCCCAGGCGTTGCGGCGTGAGTTGGCGATGAAGGTGTTTCAACACACGGCGCGCTATGACAGTCTGATCGCAGGGTATCTCGAACGGCAGGTCGAGAGCAGTGAAACGAAGTTTCCCAAAGTACTGTCTTTGCAATTTGAATTGGCGGAGATGCTTCGCTATGGGGAAAACCCGCATCAACAAGGGGCGTTCTATCGAGAGTTGCATTCGGCCGAGCCGTCGGTCTCCCGGGGGAAGATTCTGCACGGCAAGGCGATGTCGTACAACAATTTTCTCGACGCCAATTCAGCCCTCGAGCTGGCGAAAGAATACACCGAGATCGCCGTGACCATTATCAAACACAATAATCCCTGCGGCGTCGCGCTCGGGGCTACGCCGGTGGAAGCCTATGTGAAGGCGCGCGAGACCGATCCGATTTCTGCGTTCGGCGGCGTGATTGCATTCAATCGCCCGGTGGATTTGGCTGTCGCGAAAGAAATCACCTCCACATTTGTGGAAGTGGTCATTGCGCCGGGCTTTGCAGACGACGCACTTGCAGAATTGAAACGCAAGAAGGATCTGCGATTACTCGATGTCGGACCGCTGGCACAGGTGAAGCAGGAAGGATTCGATCTGAAGAAACTGGTCGGAGGCCTGATCGTGCAGGATCGGGATTTGGGTGTGTTGACCGACATACGCGCCTTGCACGTGCCGACGGTGCGCAAACCGACAGATGAAGAGTATGCGGCCTGTGCGTTTGCCTGGAAGGTTTGCAAACACGTCAAATCGAACGCGATTATCTATGCCAAGCCCGGTCAGACCGTAGGGATCGGTGCCGGCCAGATGAGCCGGGTGGATAGTGTCAAGCTGGCGGCGATGAAGGCGCAGATGCCGGTGAAGGGTTGCGTGATGGCGTCGGACGCCTTCTTCCCGTTCCGGGATGGATTGGATGCGGCCGCGCAGGCAGGGATTACGGCGGTCATTCAGCCCGGCGGCTCGATTCGCGACGGCGAAATTATCAAAGCCGCGGATGAGCACGGATTGGCGATGATCATGACGGCTATGCGCCATTTTAGGCATTGAGAAGTCTGTGGATAGTGATGAGTGATCAGTTCGGCCCAACAGGTAAGTCCTTCGACGTAATCGCCTTCTGTCCATTTCCGTCTCCGTTCTACGCATCACCCGCGGGCGCCTCGTGAAAATTCTTGTCGTCGGCAGCGGGGGGCGCGAGCACGCAATGGTTTGGAAGCTTGCGCAGAGTCCCCGCGCCCCGAGACTGTACTGTGCGCCGGGCAATGCGGGCATAGAATCGCTCGCCGTCTGCGTGCCGATCAAGGCCGATGATATTGCCGGGCTGAAAAAATTTGTGCAGTCGGAGAACATCGATCTGACGGTTGTCGGGCCCGAAGCCCCTCTTGCGTTGGGCATTGTGGATGAATTCCGCGCATCCAAACTGAAAATATTCGGACCGACGAAGGCCGCTGCGCGCATCGAAGCCAGCAAAGTGTTTTCCAAAGAGGTCATGGCCGGCGCAAAGATTCTCACGGCGAGAGCGCAGAGTTTCGATCGGGTCGTGTCTGCGTTGGCCTATCTCGAACACCATGAACTTCCCGTTGTAGTAAAGGCTGATGGACTGGCGCAAGGAAAAGGTGTCGTGGTTGCGGCAACGCGCGAAGAGGCAACACAGGCCGTCCGTGATTCAATGGAGCATGCGGTGTTTGGGCAGGCTGGTCGGCGCGTCTTGATCGAACAGTTTCTTGGCGGTGAGGAACTGACGATTATGGCTTTCACCGACGGTCGTACGGTGGTGCCGATGTTGCCGGCGCAAGATCATAAACGGCTAGGAGATGGCGATGCCGGACCCAATACCGGAGGCATGGGCGCGTATTGCCCTGCACCGCTCGGCACCATGGAGTTGCGCGAGCAGGTGACCAGGCAGGTGCTCTATCCGGCCGTCGAAGCGTTGTCACGCATGGGTTGCCCATTTCAGGGCGTCCTGTATGCCGGCCTCATGGTGGTGAACGGGATGCCTTACGTCTTGGAGTTTAATGCCCGCATGGGAGACCCGGAAACTCAGGCTGTCCTCCCGTTGCTCAAGACCGATCTAGTGGCTGTCATGGAGGCCGTGGTCGAACATCGGCTCGATCAGCTGGCTGTGGACTGGCATGATGAGACTGCCGTCTGTGTCGTTATGACGTCGGGCGGCTACCCCGGGTCCTATCAGACCGGCCTGCCGATTCAAGGATTGCCCATGGCGACGGATGAGAGGAGCATGGTATTTCATGCCGGCACAAGACGAGTTGGTTCTGATGTCGTGACGGCCGGGGGACGGGTGCTGGGAATTACCGGACGTGGAAAGACCCTGACCGATGCGCAAGAGGAAGCCTATCGTGTGGCTCAATTCATTACATTTGAAGGTTTCCACTATCGTAGGGATATTGCGCACCGTGCGCTTCCGCCCCACGCATAAGGCCGTATGGGCAAGCCGATAGTTCCTGCTACGGCAACGATCGATCACTATGCGCCTTCTACCGCCTCAGCGCTTGCTGATCGGGTGCGTCGTGTGCTCGGAGAGAGCGGATTGATTGCGCTGCCGACTGAAAGTTTCTACGGGCTTGCCGTAGATCCATTCGACGAGCAGGCCCTCTCCAAATTGTGGCAGGTCAAGGGCCGATCGGAGAACAAACCGATACTCGTGCTGATCGGAGATAGGTCTCAGCTGGAACCGTTCGTTCGAAGTATTCCCCTTGCAGCCGAGGTCTTGATGAACGCATTCTGGCCAGGGCCTCTGACGATTGTTTTTGCTGCAGCGCGTGAACTCTCCAACTCGGTGACGGCAGGAACCGGCTCTGTCGGCATCCGCCTCAGCGCCTGGCAACCGCTCATTGATCTCTTGTGCCGGGTCGGTCCAGTGACCGGGACGAGTGCGAATCGTGAAAACATGCCGCCGGCAAGGACAGCTAAAGAAGTCCAGCAGAGCCTTGGAGACACACTCGATTTGATCGTCGATGCTGGATCGACTCCCGGCGGGCTACCGTCCACCGTCATTGACATTCGAGGCCCAATTCGAATCATTCGTGATGGATTGATCGAACGAGGCGCCATTGCGGCGCTGTTGACCGATCATGGCTTGCAGCTGGACACAGATGGTCGATGACTCGAATCTATCGTTCTCATGGAAAGGAGCATGCCGATGATGCGAACAGCGATGGTGCGTAGCTTCGTTGCGATGGTCGCCCTATCGATTGCCTCGTTAGGGTTGTCCGGATGCGATTTCTGGCCTCCGGCACTCCAAACGCAGATCGAGCAACTACGTTCCGAACTACAGATGGTGACCATGGAAAAGACTCAGTTGGAGAATCAACTCGCGTCATTATCAAAGATGAAAGACGATTTACAGACGCAAGTAGACGATCTCACTCGGGCGAATCGCGATAAGTCGACCATGATCAACAGTTTGCAAAATAGCTTGTCAGCGGCGCAGGGACGATTGTTAAAGTCGGCAAAAGCCGCGACGGCGAAGGCGAACGCCGTCAAGTCGTCGGCAAAGGTCAAGCAGCCGGCCCCAGTCAAGAAGAAGGCCCCGGCTAAGGTCAAGCGCTAGCGCATACTCTCTCCAGCGGCTATTTGCTTGTAGACGGCGTGGTCGTTGTGGTGTTGGAGGTTGTGCCAGTCTGGGTGCTTGCCGGAGCGGGTGTGGAAGGAGAGGCGGGAGTAGAAGGAGGCGTACCTGGTGCGTGGTCGGAGGTGGTCGATGTGGCCTCTTTCTTCTCTCCGGTCGTGGGTGCCGGTGCGTCACTGTCCGCGGATGGTTTCAGTTTGTCGGAGTAGTCGGTTACGTACCATCCGCTTCCTTTGAACATGATCGCAGGCGTTGAAATAAGACGCTGCACTGCCTTCCCGCATTGCGGGCAGGCAGTGAGCGGGTCGTCCTTCATACTTTGTTTGACTTCAAACTTATTCGGGCAGGCTTCACACTGGTACTCATAGATTGGCACGTGTTGTTTCCTCCTGGTAGCAGGGTGCTGAAAAAATCCGCCAGCTTTGTTCTCGCATCGTTCAGACCCTCAACGTACCGCAAGGGTACACCTCGGGCCTTCACTCGCTGCGGCCTCGCTGGACAGCCTTTTTGAGCGCCCTGTTTGGTGTATGTCTGTTATCCAAGACATGCAGACCGGTGAAATTCAGGTGCACACACAAACTTGCCCCCCAGCCCGTTAGGTAAGTTGTTTGAATGCCGCATCGAGACGGTCCATTCCCCGGACGATCGTGTCCATGCTGGTCGCATACGACAGCCGAATATGTTGCCCGCTCCCGAACGGCTCGCCGGGAACCACGGCAATCTGAGACTCCTGCAGCAGGTAGTTTGCAAGATCGGTCGGAGTGGCGATTATTCCCCGCGGGCTCTGCCGCCCCAGCAATCCACTCACATTGGGGAACGCATAAAATGCTCCGGCAGGCATTCGGCAGTGAACACCCGGCATAGCATTCAGACGCTCAACCATGACACGCCGTCGCCGGTCGAATTCTGTGACCATCTTTTCCGTGAACGCGCCGCCGTTGCGCAAGGCCACGACGGCGGCCTTTTGTGAAATCGAACAGGGATTGGACGTGCTCTGGCTTTGAATGTTGGCCATGGCGGTTAGCAAGTCCTTCGGGCCTGCCGCATAGCCGATCCGCCAGCCGGTCATCGCATAGGCTTTGGATACGCCGTTGATTACGACGGTTCGGGCCGCGACCTCCGGTCCTAACGAGGCAATGCTCGTGTGTGTCGCTCCGTCGTAGAGAACTTTTTCATAAATCTCATCTGAAATCAGCAGGAGATCACGACGGAGCGCCAGCTCGGCAAGACGTTCGAGCGTCGTCCGATCGTAGGTCGCTCCGGTTGGATTGCAGGGGCTATTGAGGATGATCGCTTTCGTGCGCGGTGTAATAAGTCGTTCCAATTCGTGAACATTAATAGCGTATCCATCCTCTTCGCGGGTCGGCAAGAAAATCGGCGTGGCATCGTTCAGCATGGTTTGGTCGGCATAGGAGACCCAATAGGGAACGGGAATGACCAACTCGTCACCCGCTTCAAGGAGTGCCTCGGCAAGGTTATAGAGAGAATGTTTGGCGCCACAGGAGACCAGCACTTGAGACTTCTCGTACCGGAGTCCTTGTTCCGTTTGAAGCTTGTCGATAATCGCTTGGCGCAGCTCATCGATGCCGGATGAGGGTGTGTACTTCGTAAACCCCGCACGAATTGCAGCTTCTGCAGCGGCTTTCACCGGTTCCGGCGTATCAAAGTCCGGTTCTCCGGATGAGAAATCGGCGACGTCGATTCCACGTGACGCCATGGCTTTTGCGGTTGCGGCCATAGCGAGAGTGGGGGAGGGAGCGATTCGTCCCGCTCGTGCGGCCAGCCTCATACTTTTAAACTCCTAATCCGTTCCTGCAATCGATGCGCAACTTCGGGGTGCATAAACTCCGTGAGGGCTCCGCCGTGGTTGGCCACATCTTTAATGATGGTTGACGACAAATAAGAGTACTCTTCACTGGGCATGAGGAAGACGGTCTCAACCTGTTTGGCGATTTTACGATTCATGAGGGCCATCTGAAATTCATGCTCGAAGTCCGAGATCGCTCGCAGGCCACGGATAACCGCGTGGGCGCCGTAACGCTGGACATAGTCCACCAATAAGCCGTCGAAATGGGTAACTTCGACCTGTTTCATCTTTTCCATTACGATGCAGATCATCTCCAGCCGTTCGGTCAGGGTGAAGAGCGGATGTTTGGACGGATTAGGCGCCACAGCCACGACCACTTTATCAAACACCTGCAAGCTCCGGGTGATGATATCGGTGTGTCCGTGGGTAATGGGGTCGAAGGTTCCTGGGTAGATACCGATTTTCATAATGCGGTCGATTCCGGTGTCGAGAGACCGTATAAATAGAGTGTGGTATCGCCATATACATATCGTCGTACAAGCGAAGCATGGTTGATCGATGCAGACCATTCAGCGCGAGAGTTTTGTTCGATAATCACAGTCGCAAGCGCCGACAACAAGCCGGGCCTCCAGGCGTGAGCGATGATGTCCAATTCGTCCAGCGCAGCATAGGGCGGATCAGCAAACAGCACGTCGTAGGGTCCATCCCAACAACCTTTCTGATCAAGGAAGGCGGCGGTTTTTCCTTGATGAATCCGAGCTCGGCCGAAGAGCTGACAGGCTCGTAGATTTTTCTGTAATAGTTGCACAGCCGTAGGGTCCGACTCGACAAAGGTGACTGCTGCGGCTCCTCGGCTCAGTGCTTCAATCCCGACGGCTCCTGTTCCGGCATACAAATCAAGAAAACGAGCTCCCGACACCCGTGCTCCTAGAATTGAAAAAAGAGCCTGGCGGACCTTGTCAGATGTGGGACGGAGCGCAGTCCCATCTGGTCCACTTAAACGACGACCTCGATGAGACCCGGCAATAACACGCATACGTTAAGGTGAGAGACATTTCTAGAGCAGATGACTCTAACATAGCGTTTTTGAAGGGGTCAAGATGACGGTGGCTGCAGTATCGTGTGAGGATATGGATCGTACTGATAGGAAGGCTGGGATGAGTGAAGAGACAGAAATGGAAGGGTTTTGACGACTTTCGAGCTTGTGCCTATAATGCCGCCTGATGATTCGGTGGCGTAAAATATGAGCGACGCGTCATTGCCACAAGGTTGACTATCAAAAAACGGAGCGAAGAGCGTCAGGCATTGTTATAGATGATTCGCAATAATTCTTAGGAGGTCACCGCGGTTTGAGGCTTGCGCGCGGCCAAGCTCTTCCGCCGGTTGTTTGAAATCGTGCGATCGATGATCGCGCCGCAGTTGACGCATTTCCAGGCATAGAAAATTAAGAAGAAATCTGAGAACCGCTCAAGCATCATGAGACCTTTACACTTCGGACATTCCATTGAATCCTCCAGGGTGTACTGTGCAATGCTGCAAGCGCTCCAAAGCAATTACTGCACCAATTTGTCGCCGTACGTAATTTCAACAGTTTAGGGGGTACGTATTTGTTAGCAAGGGGCATCAAGCGGGAGGACGCTAGTACCAAAACGTTCAGAGTGTCACATTTTGTGCAAAGAGGATGAATGACTGGCAAGAAAGAAGGCCAAGGCATCGCGCAATGGCCTGAAACAGAACGTCCTCGCGAACGATTGCTGGCCCAGGGTCCACAGACGTTGACCAATGCACAGCTTCTTGCCATTCTCCTTCGGGTTGGCCGTCACGGGTCTTCAGCTGTACAAGTCGGGATGGATGTCCTGGATCGGCTCGGAGGAGTGGCCGGCCTTTCTCAGTGTGGAATAGAGGAACTCTGTGCAGTCCCAGGTGTGGGAGCGGCGAAAGCGGCTCAGCTGAAGGCGGCGATTGAATTGGGGAAGCGAGCCCTCGCCGGTCCGCTGACGAAAGGAACAAAAATCACATCCAGCCGTGATCTTTTCACTCACTACCATCCGACCTTGCGAGACCTTCGCCATGAAGTCTTCAAAGTCATCTTACTGGATGCAAAACATACCATCATGCGTGACGCGACGGTTTCAAAAGGCAGCTTGACCCTCAGTATCGTCCATCCACGCGAAGTATTCACGCTTGCGGTGCGAGAATCCGCTGCAGCAGTCATCTTCTTGCACAATCATCCAAGCGGTGATCCGACGCCAAGCCAGGAGGATCGTATCCTGACTGCGCGATTGGTGTCGGCAGGGGAAGTCCTGGGCATTCGAGTCCTTGATCATCTCGTCATTGGCGATGGACGCTATATCAGTTTTGCCGATCAAGGTTGGCTGACAAACTCCGGGGTCAACGCATGAACGAAAGGGGAGTCACAGTGATCTAACCATATCATCGCACGATGCTCAAAAAAGCTGTCCAGTAAGGCCGCAGCGAGCGAAGAGGCGAGACGTACGCGTCGGTACGTTGAGCGTCTGAACGATGCGAGAACGAAGCGGGCAGACTTTTTCAGCATCCTGCTAGAGGAGGGTCCCATGAGCGAGCATGTCAGGGAGTCACTCAGAAATGTGGCCATGGTCTCCAGTCCCGGTGCCGGGAAAACCTCGCTGGCCGAGGCTATCCTCTTTTCCGCTGGCGCTGTTCCCCATCTTGGATCAATTGCACAAGGTACGACCGTCTCGGATTTCGAACCGGAAGAATTGCACCGGCGTAGTTCTGTCAGTACCAGCCTCCTCCGTTGTTCCTGGAATCACACTACGATCAATCTCATCGATCCCCCGGGCGCCCTGAATCTGATTGGGGAGACGGTCATGGCATTACGGGCTGTGGATGCTGTGATCCTGGTCATCGGCGCCTCATCGGGAATCCGGAGCGAGCTCGCCAGAGTCTGGCCTCGCATCAAGGCGATGGGCTTGCCCTGTATCCTGTTTCTCAATGAGTTGGATAAAGACGGTGTTTCCCTCGACGGGGTTCTCACGCTGTGTCAGCGTGATCTCGGGATCATGCCATTGCCGATGTCGTTGCCCTTTGGCAGTGGCCTCCACCTTGAGGGGGTGCTGGACCTTGTTCAACAACGTGTCATCGTTTCGCGCAAAGAGATCTCTACAATTCAGCAGTTGCCGATACCTGAAAGTGTGAAGACGGTAGTGGGTGACGCACGGCAGCGCATTCAGGAAGGAGCGGCCGAGTGTGATGACGGACTATTGGAACAGTACCTGGCCTTGGGTGAGCTGCCGCAGGAGGACCTGATCAAGGGACTTCGTCTCGGCACGCAGGCGGGCACCTTTGTCCCGTTATTCAGTGGTTCCGCGATCAAGAATATAGGGATCGTTCCGCTTCTCAACGCGATTGTCGAATTCCTGCCCTCGCCGACGGACCGGGCGATGAAAACCCAGCTGGAAGGTCTGCACCCTGATACAGGAGAGGCGGTGATCCGTCATGCCGTTCATGAGGACCCATTTTCAGGGATCGTGTTCAAGACGCTGATAGACCCGTTTGTCGGACGACTGTCCTATCTGCGGGTCTTGTCGGGGGTCCTTCACACCGACTCGGCGGTTTTCAACAGTTCGCGGGGCAGCAAAGAGAAAAGCGGGCATATCTATACGGTGTTGGGAAAGAAACATACGGGTGTGTCTTCGGCAGGAGCAGGGGAGATCGTGGCCATTGGGAAGCTCAAAGATACACAAACCGGTGACACACTTTGTGACGAACATGCCCCCGTCTGTTATCCCAAGACGGTGCTTCCACGGCCAGTCCTATCCTTTGCGATTGAACCGAAGTCCAGCGCCGATATGGAAAAAATCAGTCTTGGGCTGCATAAGTTGATAGAAGAAGATCCAACGCTCGAATTTTCGCGACATGGCGAGACGAAAGAAATGGTGCTAAGCGGGATGGGCCAGCTGCACATCGATCTTGCCCTTGAAAAACTGCGGCGTAAATTCGGGGCGGAAGTGGTGCTTCATATGCCGAAAATTCCGTATCGGGAAACCATTCGCACCACTGCGCAGGCGCAGGGAAAATACAAGAAGCAAACCGGAGGCCATGGCCAGTACGGTGATTGCTGGCTGGAGCTCGCGCCTCTGCCGAGAGGGGAAGGATTCAAATTTGAAAACAAGGTTGTTGGCGGGGCCATTCCACGAAGCTTTATTCCCGCGGTTGAAAAAGGGGTAGTCGATGCTATGCACCATGGGATCTTAGCAGGGTTTCCCGTCGTCGATTGCCGGGTCACAGTATACGATGGCTCGTACCATGCGGTCGATTCATCAGAGATGGCGTTCAAAATTGCGGGGTCGATGGGGTTTAAGAAGGCCGTAGAGACGGCGCATCCCATCCTGCTGGAGCCCATCATGACAGTGGAGGTCGAGGCTCCGGTGGAATGCATGGGAGGTGTTATCGGGGACTTGAATGCGCGCCGAGGACGGATTCTCCATGTGGAGGCAAAAGATCACACGGAGCAGATCACAGCGCTTGCTCCCATGGCGGAGTTGCTCGCATATGCGACGGCGCTGAATTCTTTAACGGCAGGACAAGGGAGCTATGCGATGGAATTCACGCGGTACGACGAAGTGCCTCGTGAACTTGCGGTTCGAATTATCGAGACACATAAAGTGGAAACTCACTCGGCAGCGCATTGATCGGTCAGGGATCGGTCGATCTCAGCACCACGTAGAACGCGCGGTTTTCTCTCTGCACACGAAGCAGAATGGTCTCGCCGGGTCTGATCTTGGAGATCGCGCCATTGAATTCTTCGATCGACCCCACCGCGACACGATTCACATCCTTGATAATATCTCCTTCCCGCAGTCCTTCATTTTGAGCGAGACTGCCGGGGGCTACTTTGATGATGAGAACACCCCGGCTGTCCCCTGGCTTCGACTGATCGGTTAGGCCAGGTGTCAAGGCTTGTACCTCAAGGCCTAACTTGATTTCCTTGCTTTCAGGGCGTGCCTGAGAAAGTGCGGCCGTTATGGTACGGTCGCGTCGTTCAATGAGGGCGACATCCAGCGCCAGGCGTTGCTGATCACGAATAATTTCGACCTTTGTCCTGGCACCTGGAAGCAGTCCCGCCACGACGCGAGAAAGCCGGCTCGGTGTATCGATCAGGGTGCCGTCGATATGGGTCAGGATGTCTCCTGGTTTGATGCCGGCTGCGGCGGCAGGGTCCTTATCAAAGACCTCATTCACCAGCACGCCTTCGCCTTCCTTGGCACCGAACTTTCGTGCCAGCTCCGTCGTGAGCGATTGTATGCTGACACCCAGCCAGCCTCGTGTTACCCGTCCCTGAGTCAGCAATTGCTCCATCACTTGCTTCGCCATATTGGAAGGAATCGCGAATCCGATCCCTTGGGCGAAGTTAATGATGGCGGTATTGATGCCGATGATTTCGCCGCGCAGATTGAAGAGCGGGCCGCCTGAGTTACCCGGATTGATCGACGCATCCGTTTGAATGAAGTCTTCGTAACGTGAAAGGTTGATGTTCTCTCTCCCTATCCCGCTGACGACGCCGAGTGTGACTGTTCGATCGAGCCCAAAAGGATTCCCTACAGCGAGGACCCATTGACCGACACGCACAGTGGATGAGTCTCCAAATGTTGCGCTGGGGAGCGGATGGTCGGCGATCACCTTGAGAACGGCTAAATCTGTATCGAGGTCCTTTCCGACAACCTGCGCAATCAACATGGATTTATCGGAAAATCTGACCTCAACGCTCGTCGCATCGCCGATGACATGACTGTTTGTGATGATGTGTCCTTCAGGATCGATCACGACACCGGATCCGGATCCTGGGGTGTTGGGAACCCGTTCTTGAGACAAGTCGCGGCCTCGTCCTGCTGCGGTAATGGGTGCCAGATTGACCACGGAGGGTTTAGCCGATTCGGCCAGATCGGTGATAACCGTTTGTATCTCATCGAGTAGGCGAAGACCCGGCGAGTCGCCGGGCTTCGGCATGATGGGCTCAGCGGCGGCAGCCGTGTGGCTATCGAGCCAGGCCAGGCACACAAGGCATATGAGAATGTGTCGCAGGCGCATCATCCGATACATACCCACAGGTTCGTATCATAGTGTACATCACAAACGGTGGAGAAACCCATGTGTATCAAGACTCAGCCTGGCTGTGGAGACGGCATATGAAGGCGGCTTATGATGCTAGGGTTACGCTTCGCGCTGAAGTGAACTCCGACGTAATCTGTGCAAGGTCTGCTTGCAGCCCGATTATGACCAGAATATCGTGAGTGCGAAATACGAGGGTGTCATCAGGCGGTACGAGAAATGGACCGCGAAGGACCGTGACAAGACGGACTGACGTGGGCAGCGCCACTTCAGCGAGTGTTCGCCCGATCACCGGTGATCCCTGGACGAGAAGGATCCGTTCGATCGCCGCTGCGCGGAGACTCAGGTCTTGTTGTAGAGTGAGAAGTTCGTGATGGATCGTTTCCAGCTTCAGCGTGCGAATACGACTGTCGACATTGAGCAGCGTCTTTTTGAGATGTTGTACGCGGTCGCCGGCCTGATCGAGAATATGCTCCAGCTGATCGGTTTGTAACGACTCATGGGCGAACGGAGGACGTCTCACAGAGTGTGCGGCAATCTGATGTCCCAATTCGGCATGCACTTGTTCAATCTGACTCAACAAGTTCGAAGCCTGGTTGTGTAATCTCAAGACTTGGACCTTGCGGTTGGCACGCTCAGCCAGCGCAAGAACCGTTTCATAAATTGCGCTTCCGGTGATCGATAGCTCTTGCTGGATTCGACCGAGCAGTTCGAGGGACATAATACGAATTCTCCGTATGTCCGATAAGAACTATTATGTTAACTCATGAGTCTGTCACTGAACTGCTCTATCATCGGCTTCATTCTCTCCCTTTACTCTTCTTATTCAAGGAAGTAAATCCCTTTAGCGCTTTGAAATGCTAGCCTCTCACTCATCTTTGTAAAGGAGTCTATAAAAGGGATAGATTCTTCACAACAGACCATACGCTCTTGACATCGCTGCTATCACAGCGATACACAGCGCGAGATACATGGTGCTCAGCCTGAACCAAAGGATTAGATCGTGGCCAATCATCCACTTGCAGGTCATCCGGCGCCGGCGTCGATGCTGGCCAATATTCCGCGTCTGATTACAGCCTACTATAACGAAAAACCTGATCCGCATATACGCGAGCAGCAAGTTACCTTTGGGACGTCAGGTCATCGAGGTAGCTCCTTCAAGTTAAGCTTTAATGAGGCCCATGTTCTCGCGGTTGCACAAGCAATATATGAATATCGCACGATGGAAAATATTACCGGGCCGCTCTACCTGGGCATGGACACGCATGCGCTGTCGGAGCCGGCTTTTGCCAGCGTAGTGGAGGTCATGGCGGCACATGGCGTTGATGTCATGGTGGATCGGGATAGCGGCTATACACCGACTCCCGTCATTTCTCACGCGATCCTTACCTACAACCGAGGCAGGAGTTCTGGATTAGCAGACGGCATTGTCATCACCCCGTCGCACAATCCACCGGAGGACGGCGGTATCAAGTACAACCCGCCGCACGGCGGGCCGGCTGACTCAACGGCAACGAAGTGGATCGAGGATCGGGCCAACGCGCTGATGAAGGCCGATCTGCATGGTATTGCGCGCCTCCCCTATGCTAGGGCTAGACGCGCTGCGACGACTCAGCATCATGATTATCTCGGGGCCTATATCGGTGATCTCGGGCAGATCATCGATATGGACGTGATCCGATTGGCTGAGTTGAAGCTCGGCATCGATCCGCTCGGCGGGGCCGGTGTGGCGTATTGGCAGCCGATGGCAGAACGGTACGGCTTAAACATTGAAATTGTGAATCCAGCCGTTGATCCGACCTTCCGGTTCATGCCCCTCGATTGGGACGGCAAGATTCGTATGGATTGTTCTTCACCTTCTGCGATGGCCAATCTCATTGCCATGAAAGATCGCTTCGATGTCGCATTCGGCAACGATGCCGATAACGATAGGCATGGCATTGTGACTCGCTCTGCCGGCCTGTTGAACCCCAACCACTTTCTTGCGGTCTCGATTTCCTATCTCTTCGCTCACCGCCCTGACTGGAATTCCAACGCCGGTATCGGCAAGACACTCGTGAGCAGCAGTCTGATCGATCGCATAGCCGTGAAGCTCAAGCGGAAGCTTGTCGAAGTGCCCGTCGGATTCAAATGGTTTGTGAGCGGATTACTCGACGGATCGCTCGGGTTCGGCGGAGAAGAAAGCGCAGGCGCCTCGTTCCTTCGCCGCGATGGATCGGTCTGGACGACTGACAAGGACGGCATCATCATGAATCTTCTGGCCGCAGAAATGATGGCCAAGACCGGCCGCGATCCGGGCGAGCTGTACCGGGAACTGACCAAAGAATTTGGAGAGCCGGTCTATGAGCGGATTGATGCCCCTGCAACATCGGTACAGAAGGCCATCCTGTCAAAACTCTCTCCCGATCAAGTGAGCGCGACCGAATTGGCCGGCGACACCATTGTCGCAAAGCTGACGGCAGCCCCAGGCAATGGCGCATCGATCGGCGGGCTCAAAGTTGTCACCGACCAGGGCTGGTTCGCCGCCCGCCCATCCGGCACGGAGGATGTCTATAAGCTCTATGCTGAAAGCTTCAAAGGGAAAGACCATTTGCGGCGGATTCAGGAAGAAGCGCAGGGGTTGATTACAACAGCACTGATGAGAGACTCATCGGCCTGATCAACGCATCACTCCGTTACCATGAGTTGACGCCAAGCCATCAATGTATTACAGTCTGTATACATTTGAACGAACGGAGATATGTTATGGGGCTCAGAACTGTCCGGCTTGATAACGAAACGGAAAAGGTGTTGACGCAAGTTACGAAGAAAACCGGCTGGTCTGTGTCCACTGCGCTCAAGCGAGGCGTACTGGCACTTCGGAGTGAGGCTGACCGTAGCAGTTCGCGGTCGGCCTTCGAAATCTACTGCCGCCTCGACCTTGGGCCTGGTGGGTATGCAATTGCCCCTTCGACTGAGACCCGGCGTGGAATGCAGATCGCCTTGCGTCGGAAATCGCGCCGATGATCTTGGTCGATACGAGTTCCTTTGTCGCGCTGTTCGATCCTCAAGATGCTGAACATACCCGATGCAAAAACATTCTCAGTGTCCTGCGAGATCCCCTCTTCACGACTATCCCAGTCCTAACCGAATCTTTTCATCTACTTACGCCGAACAGTCTGGGCGCTGACCGGTTGCGCGATTTTATCCTCGATGGCGGTGTATCCCTATGGTTCCTGGATCAGGTATCGACAATGCGGGCGTTCGAATTGATGGAACAGTATGGGGATCACCCAATGGATCTGGCAGATGCTTCTGTCATTGTCGCAGCAGAATCGTTACGCACGACCAAGGTCTTTACCCTCGATCTGACCGATTTTAAACGATATAGGATTCGTCGGGGCCATCGCCATGTGAAAGTCGATATCTTGGGCTGAATGAAGCCTTCGTAAGGGAAAGAGGAGTTGGCCCTCTCCACGATCTGTCCAAGAATCATGAATGTTTGAGTCCGGCCGCACAGCAGTCTTGCTCTGGGGATTACTGTTCGGATCGATCGGGGTTTGACCACTTTTTCTATGGGAAAAAGCAAAAGGCCATTGTGCCTCTCGTCACTGGAATCGCACTCTGTGTCGCCCCCTATTTTATTGCGAACGTCTATGTGCTCGTCGGAGTCGGAGTGGTTTTAATGGCGATCCCG
The DNA here is from genome assembly GCA_964626135.1 of uncultured Nitrospira sp. Lineage (GTDB taxonomy): Bacteria > Nitrospirota > Nitrospiria > Nitrospirales > Nitrospiraceae > Palsa-1315. The sequence continues at coordinate 2,322 of CAZVEZ010000013.1, read as the reverse complement.
TTTGTTGTCCGAGTCTGACGCTCTCCGAAGCAGCCGACTCCGCTAAAGCGGATGAGGAGATGGGATCCGATGACCCTACCCGCTTTTCGCTGTACAAGGCCTCAACAATCTCACGCATAGCTTTGTCTGGCCAGATCCATGCTTTGTGGACCGTGCAGGGTCGATCATTGAGCCAGAGGGACGTCTTAATGGGGTCCAACTCCATCACATTGGTCATCTCCTGCAAGAAACCGAACTGGAGATCCCCCGCAACCCTGTTCATGGATGCCAGCACAGATCGATCGGTATTTCGATCCATCTGCAACGCCCCAAGCGTGAGACCAGCTCGGGCAATGTGATGGTGCGCCAGTCCTTGCGCCTGCAACACAGCCAGAAACAGCTCCCGATGCCAGCGGCCTAATTCGGCAAATTGAGGTGCGCGTAGCCCTGGGAGAAACAGCACGTAGCGGGTCACGTCGTGGCAGAAAAGTATGCACTGACGGCGGTCGAGGGTGAGAAGATGTCCGTGCCAACTACTCAGAGGGTACGCCTGAGCAGCACGCTCAGTGTCATGATTGGGGAGATCGGTGGTGGCGGGAATCCGCGCGGCCAACTTCTGTGTGCAATGGAGAATCACGGCTCAAGGGCCTTCAAATGAAGCTATCGATAGATACTAACTCCCCGATCCCCGTATGTTTCGTAGAAGTGCTCGAACACCGCGGAGCACTTCTGCTGGTAGAGGTCAGGAGAGTACGCGCGCGGGAGCCCCTGATCCAGCATCTCTTCGATGGCCAACTTTACTTGTGACCGCGCACTTGCCTTTTGTCGCCATTCGAGCACCAAGAGCTGCTTGAGTTTCTCCAGCAACTCTTTCGCCACCTTCTTTACCTCGGCACGTTCTTCCTGGCCTAGCTCAGGTGCAGGTCTGGTCAGAATATCGAACACCACCAGCTCTTCTTCGGACAGACGTTCCCGTACATGACGCTGTTGCTCCTCGTTGAGGGTGCGGCTGAGGGTCAGGAGTTCGGCAAAGAGGTCCTCGATGTTCCGGCTACCCGCGTTGTAGGACTCAATGAGCTCCTCAAACTTCGTGAGATAGTCGGCACGAGTCCGATTGAGGCGAATCAGCTTGTCGAGGTGGGAACGGATGGCAGCCTTCAGCTGCTCAAGGTCAATGTTCTTGGTTTTGGACTTTCCAAAGCGCTTCGCGAGCGCTTCGAAATCAATCTTTGTCAGGTCGATGACGCCGTGGGCTTTCTTGCCCTCAGGGATGTGAAAGCCATCGGCGGCCACGGAGGCATCAAGAATTTTGCTCAGATCGGTCATCACAGCGGAGATGTCCGCCGGACCTTCACCCGTACGCTCTCGAATCGTCTCGGCAATCGTCGTGAGGCAGGCGACACGAGAAGAAAACTCCAGGACGGACGGATCTGGCTTCACGGCTTGAAAGAGCGTCCGTACCCATCGCTCCTGGGCGAGAAAGTCTTTGCGGAGCGGGTCCGGGGAAATCATGCATTCAACGGCATCGACAATCTTCGTCAGTCGCTCCAGACTCCCGACCGTCGTCCGTTCGACCTCTTCGAGGCTGACGCCATGTTGGCGACAAAAGGCCGTGGTATCCGTGATCGCCTGACGCAAGCTCTCTACCAGCTTCTGCTTGTCCCGGATGGGCCGCTCCCCGCCTTTCCCCTTGGCATAAATCGCCAGTGCCTGTTCGAGTGAAGCAAAGACGTTGGCATAATCCACAATCAAACCACTGTGCTTTCCGGGAAATACCCGATTGGCTCGGGCAATCGTCTGCATCAGCGTGTGATTGCGCATGGGCTTGTCGAGATACACAGTGGAGCAGCTCGGCGCGTCGAATCCTGTCAACCACATCGCGCAGACGAAAACCAGTCGTAACGGATCTGTCGGGTCCTTGAACTTCTCGTCGAGCGACTCGTTGTTCATCCGCTTACGGTGCAGGGCGATATCGAGCCCTAGCCGTTTCATCTGGTCGATCTCGTTCTGGCCCGGCGACACGATCAAGGCCATGTCAGTGATCTGGATCACATCCAGGCGGTCACGGAGTTCCCGGATACGGTCCGGCTCGGACTTCGCCCCATAGATCATGAGCTTCGCCAGCTCCTGTTCTAGTCGATGCCGTTCAGCCTGCCAGTGCGTCCGCACCTTGTCGTGCATGCGGAGCGCTGTGGCCTTGTCGATGGAGATCACCATGGCCTTGCCTTGAAAGCCGCGTCCCAAGAAATGCTGCACGATATCCTTCGCAACCGTCTCCAGCCGGTCGTCGCGGGTGAGATGACGGGACTTATTTGGGAAGAGGGGTGATCGTGATCCGTCGAA
>CAZVEZ010000012.1:0-31540 GCA_964626135.1 uncultured Nitrospira sp. | reverse complement strand
TCTCGCCGCGCTCAGAGGCTCAACGTACCGCAGAGAGTACGCTTCGCCTCGTCGCTTGCTGCGGCCTTGCTGGACGGCCTTTCTGAACAGCCTGCGATGACTGCTGAAGGGGTCTGTGTGTATCCAGACCTTGCGTGGCTGTTCTGCTCCAGTAGTTTGTCAACACCCTGCTAGATACGCCACAACTCCAAAATCTTTGAATCAGAACCAGTCATCGGAGCCCAGAGGCCTGTCCTTCACGATGATTTCTTCGCGCACCGGAAGCCGGGTGAGTATTGGCTCCGGAATGTCGGCGGATCCCAGTACCGGTCTGCGGAGCGCAATGCCCGCGGACTGCTGTTCCACGAGCCGCCACGAATCCCTTTGAACCCGCCGGTTGGAGGCCCTTCGGGATTCCTCTCCGGACTGGTTTTGTAATAGTCATGGTCATACCAGTCGCTGACCCATTCCCACACATTCCCGGCCATGTCATAGACGCCATAGGGACTCTTACCCTCCTCGAACGATCCCACCGGCGCCAAGGCCCCGTTGTTGCTCGATCCCGACTGCCCATAATTCGCGTGGTGTGGCGTCGGCGGTTCGTTGCCCCATGGATAGAGGCGGCCATCCGTCCCTCGCGCCGCCTTCTCCCACTCCGCCTCTGTCGGCAAGCGCTTCCCGGCCCATTTACAATACGCAGCCGCGTCCGCCCAATCCACATTCGAGACCGGCCGCTTCCTATTCGCAGGCTGATTCATCGCTTTCCAGTCTGACGGAGCATTACCCCCTGCCTGTTGCAAAAACTCCGCATACTGTCCCACCGTCACTTCATATTTATCGATGAGATAGGAGTCTAAATAGATCTGGTGCGGCGGTCGTTCGTCCACATCTCCCGTCGGACTCCCCATGGTAAACTCGCCGGACGGCACCAGCACCATCGACGGATCTTGAGATTGAGCCGACACCGTCTTCCCATAACCAGATGTATCCCCGGTGAGTGACTGCAAGGACCCCTTCTCACCAGTGACCGCTGCCATCGCCGGGTACGCAGCGAGACCAAACACCGCGACCAACACCACCATGCTTCTCATGCACCGCCTCCACGATTTTCTATTGAAACAGCCATGCCACCCTGTCCTGACAGAGCCCAATGGGCGGAAACTATAATGCCTCGCGCCTCAAAAAAACAACCGGGCAGGAACGTGCGCTGAGACCGGCGCGCGAGGCGCAGCAAGCAGGAACGGCAGGACGGGAAAGATAGACACATGCTTTATGGTCAGGCAAGAACCCACGTGCGACATTCGACATCGATCTGCGAAACATTGCGCGCGCCAGACCTCTGTCTATTGATTTTTCGCGCACCGGAACCCGGTGAGTCCCTGGTCCGTCGGCGAAATGAGGCTCCGGTTTGCGGAGCGCAGAGCCCGCGCATTGCCGTTCCATGCTCCGCCGCGAATCACTTTGGTTCCGCCCGATGACGGCCCTGTCGGATTCTTCGACGGCGCGCTCTTGTAGTACCGAAAGTCATACCAATCGCTGACCCATTCCCACACATTCCCGGCCATGTCATAGACGCCATAGGGACTCTTGCCCTCTTCGAACGATCCCACTGGCGCCAAGGCCCCATGGTTATTCCAATCCGATTTTCCAAAGTTCGCGTGACGAGGCGTCGGCGCGTCGTTGCCCCACGGGTACATGCGCCCATCCGTTCCCCGCGCTGCCTTCTCCCACTCCGCTTCCGTCGGCAAGCGTTTCCCGACCCATTTGCAGTACAGAGCCGCATCCACCGAATCCATATTCGCGGCCGGGCGCTTCTGATGCGCGGTCTGGTTCATAATCTTCCAGTCCGCGGGCGGATCGATTCCTTTGGCTTGCAAAAACGCCGCATACTGCTCCACTGTCACTTCATATTTGTCCATCATAAATGCATCCACATAGACCTTGCGCTCCGGTTGTTCGTCTGAATCGCCGCTATCGCTCCCCATCGTGAACTCCCCTGCCGGCACCGGCGCCATCGGCGAAGGTTCCGGGGAGCCTGCAACAGCAATCGCCGGGCATGCAACAAGTCCGAACAACGCAACCAACACGCGCATCCTTTTCATGAACCTCCTCCGCATGTTATTGAAAAACTCCTCACACCCTAACCACACACAGTCCAATGTGCGGAAACTATACGGTCTCTCACCTCAAAAAAACAACCGTACAAGACTGAGAGCCATCGATCTGTTGCGATCCAGAAATGATTATCCCGTCGGCTACGAGAGGATCGATCATCCGATGTATGGGGTGAACACAACCCAAAGCTTCACGACGATCCACAGAACCGCTGCAATCGCCAGTATCAGTAGCACGATGGTCCCACCGATGAGGCCTGCCACATACAGCCAGGCCTGTTGTGTTTCTCGATGCGGTTGACTCGCAGCCCTCCGCAGTAACTCTGCATTTCTTGCATGACTCCGAAACCAGATAGAGAAAAGATCGCCGGCAATGGGAATGGCGCCGACGACCCCGTTAATGAGGAGATTCAAACTCATCCGTGCCAGCACGATCTTCGGCACGCGAAGGCGCGCGGCCAATACCATGATCACGGTACCGATGAGATTGGCCAGGATGTCGCCGAGACCGGGAATCAGTCCGATCAGTGGATCGAGTCCGATATAAATGGATGTGCCGGGAATTCTGACGGCCGTATCCAGGATCTTAGCCAATAGCTCCGCCGTCCCGACCAGAGCTTCTCGTTGAGGATCGGACGGTGAGGGCTTCGGCGACCGATGTGAGTCTGGGTTAGCCACGTTGTCATCAAACGGAGCAATCATTGAATCTGCATGACGCGAGGAGCACCTGCGAACCGTAGCATAGTGACGCAGCTTGGCCAAGACTGAGAGGGGTGAAAGGATTGGCGTCTTGACGGCATAACCAGGATAGGTCATATCACCGTGGCCATCCCGGCCCGGCGCAACACGTTACGATGGAGGACTCTATGTGTACACTGTCGATTCGATCCGGCCACGCCCTCGTGAGGCGAATGATCCTCGTATCATTCCTGCTGTTCCCCTGGCCTGTTCTGGCGGAAGAAGAGGCGACACTTCCCCTCTCCAAAATCTCGCTCTATTCCAGCGGCGTGGGATACTTTCAGCATGACGGCACCGTCACCGGTCGCACACACCTCAACCTGCGCCTGGATACAAACCAGATCAACGACATGCTGAAGAGTTTGGTCGTGCAGGACTTCGGCGGCGGCCACGTCTCGACCGTCACATATGGTTCGCGCGATCCCGTAACCAAGACGCTCGGCAGCTTCGGTATTAACCTGAACGGCCATCCGACTCTGGGGCAAATTCTGACTCAGGTTCGTGGAGAGCAGGTTGAAATCACCGCGCCCAATCCCATCACCGGCACGTTGCTGGGCGTGGAAAAGAAAACCGAGTCCATCGGCGAGGGCTCGCAGCACCGTATCGTGGAGCAGGAATATGTCACGCTCCTGACAGAAGACGGATTCCGCTCACTCCCTCTGGCAAGTGTGCAACGCATTAAACTCATGAATGCAGCCTTGAATGCTGAACTCCACCAGGCGCTGGCAGTGCTCGCCACGAATCATGATGCCCAGAAAAAGACGGTCTCGATCACCTTCGACGGCACCGGAAGCCGCCAGGCCCGTGTCGCCTACTTGACGGAAACCCCGGTCTGGAAGACCACCTATCGGCTCGTTTTGGACGAGGACAAGGCGCCCTATCTGCAAGGTTGGGCCATTGTAGAGAATCAGACTCCTCAAGACTGGCGCAACGTGACGCTCTCGCTTGTGTCCGGGCGGCCCATTTCCTTTGCGATGGATCTGTATCAACCGCTCTACAATCCACGGCCGATCGTGCAGCCAGAGCTCTATGTCAATCTCAGACCCCAGACGTACGGCGATGCCATGGACGAACTCAAGCCGATGGCGTCCCCTCCCGCTGCCCGCAGCGACATGAAGAAAGAGCGCTTGCTCGGAAAGTTGGCACAAGGTTTTTCTGGTGGCCGGGCTCATGCCGCGGCAGAAGCCAGCGCCGCTGACATGGGAATCGGCAGCCTGGAAGAAGGAGTCATCTCCCTGGCCATGGCTGAAGACAAAGGCGAGTTATTTGAATATCGTATCGATCAACCCGTCACCCTTGCGAAACATACGAGTGCCCTCCTGCCCATCATCGGACAAACCCTGCAAGGCCATAAAGTGTCGCTCTACAACCAGCGCGTCAATGCGAAACATCCCTTGAACGGGTATCGGCTCAAAAACACGTCGCCATTGCACTTGATGCAAGGGCCGATCACGCTGTTCGACAGTGGAACCTATGCGGGCGATGCCCGCATCGAGGATCTTCCTCCTGGACAAGATCGGCTCATCAGCTATGCGCTCGATCTCAAGACCGAAGTGGAACCTGTACTCGAAGGCGGCACGCAAGAGCTTGCGACAGTCTCACTCAAGAAGGGGACGATGCTCATCTCGCGCCGTATGATCGAAGACCGGACCTACCACGTGAAGAATCGCGACGCCAAGGCCAAGACCGTCCTGATCGAACAGCCCTCTCGTGCGGATTGGAAATTGGTCGAGCCCAAGGAGCCGGCGGAACGGACGCGCGACCTGTATCGATTCAGCGTCTCCGTCGAACCTGGAAAAAGCGCGACCCTCCGCGTCAAAGAAACGCTTCCTGTTCAGGAATCAATCCTCTTGATAACCAGCGGCATCGACCAGATTGTCTTCTACCAACAGGCGAAGGAGGTCGGCCAGAACGTGAAAGACGCCCTGCAACACGTGGTCCAATTGCGCAGCAAACTGGACCATTCGCGCGCCCAGCGGACACGCCTGGACCAGCGTACCACCGAGATCACGGCAGAACATGCCCGCATCCGCGAGAACATGCAGCGGCTCCAGCAAAACTCCGAACTCTATCATCGCTATGTCAAGAAATTGGACCAGCAGGAGACCGAGCTGGAAAAACTGCGCAAGGAGATCGAGAGCCTCAAGAACACGGAAGAAGAACAACGGCGGGAGCTGCAGAACTACGTGATGAATCTTGATGTGGCGTAATGTTGTTACGCAAAGAACCGGCGGATCTGATCAGACGGCACACAGCCGACGAGAAGGTCACCATCCGGTGAAACCAAGAGGGGAACTCCGGCCTGGCCTGTTCTGTGCCAGGCCGTTTCCCATTCTTGAGCTACCTGGCGGCTCTCGTCGCTGATCGTATCCGGACGCTCGGTCGAACCTCTCGCCTGCTCGACCAATTGTCTCAGCACATCCGGGTCGGAGATGTCTCTGCCTTCACACCAGAACGCGCGATACGTCTCGCGCACAAACGCCATTCCCTGTGATTGATCGCGTTGCAGCAGCGCCACCGCCTGTTCGATCGCCGGTCTCGTATTGGGCTTACCGGGAGGGAGCGCGATGGGCAGACCAGGCGCCAGCCGCTGTACGACCGTCACCTCGTGGCGCAGCTCGGCGCCCAACATGCCCTGCCACGGTTTCATCGGGCTGGGCAACTGCGGCGCATGCTGGACACCGCGCCATTCACAGCGATCGAGCACGTGCTCTTCGTGCAGCCGTTCGTGCAGCGCATAGCAAAATGGACAATTGAAATCGCTGTAGAGAAGGGTTCGTGACTCGATCACTCTGATTTCCTCCAATGCGCGCGACGAACGATATCCATTATGATGAAGAGCTGTCAAGCGGCCCCCTTTCAGTCGTGTATTGAGAGAGAAGGGCTTTCGAGACAAACGCAGGCAGTGATTTAGTGATGACGGACGTCGGACTGTGCGAGGAGACGGTCCAGTTTTTCCCGGAGAGAGAGAAGGGTCATTGGCTTCGTGAGCACCTCATCCATTCCAGCTTGCCGACACTTCGCTGTGTCTTCAGGCGATGCGTGTCCGGTGAGGGCGATAATGGGAAGGTGCCTGGCTGTGGTCTGTTCCTGGCGCCTGATCTCTTGTGTCGCTTCATAACCGTTCATGACCGGCATCTCGCAATCCATCAGCACGCCATCGTAAGCGGCATGGGCAATGGACTCCACCGCCTCACGCCCGTTTCGCGCCACCTCCACCTGGCAGCCAAGCTTCTGCAGAAATTTGCACGCGACAACCTGGTTGATCTCATTGTCATCTACGACAAGAATCCGGAGCGGCGTGGCGCGGTCTACCGCCGATGCAGCGCATGACGTCGCGGTATGCGCAGAAGCCGCGCGCTGAATCGCAGGCAGCAGGCTTGTGGTATAGATAAAGGCGCTGCCCTTTCCCGGCGTGCTCTCCACCATCATGGCTCCACCCATGAGCTCCACCAGTTGGCAGCAGATCATCAAGCCCAGCCCCGTTCCCCCGTATCGCCTGGCCGTCGATTTCTCTGCCTGAGCATAGGCGCCGAATAATCTCGTTTGCTGCTCCGCCGTGATGCCGATGCCTGAATCCTTGACCGTCCACTGGAGCACGATCGCGTCGGAATGCTCCTGACGGCATGGCACGGTCTTCACGGATATCTGAATCCAGCCCCGCTCAGTAAACTTAACGGCATTGCCGACCAGATTGAACAGAATTTGCCGCAGGCGAATCGGATCACCCCGTAACACGGAGGGGATGTCCGGCGCCAGTTGAACCTGAACAAGCAGCCCCTTCTTCTTTGCCGCTTCCGATGTCAGTGTGATGACATCCGCAATAAGTGGGTGGAGTTCGACGTCGGCGACTTCCAATGACATCTTTCCCGCTTCGATCTTCGAGAAGTCAAGGATGTCGTTCACAAGCACCAGGAGCGACTCAGCCGACCGGTGCATGGCTTCCAGCAACTGCCGTTGCGGATCGGTGAGAGAGGTATCCTGAAGCAGTTGCGTGCATCCCAATACACCGTTCATCGGGGTGCGCAATTCATGACTCATCGTGGCCAGGAAGATAGCTTTTGCGCGAGCCGACTCTTCTGCCGCCTCTTTCGCGCGGCGCAAGGCCACGTCGGCGGAAATATCGGCTCCATAGGCTCTGACCTGCTTCGAATCTCCCAACGGAAAGAACGACCAGGCCAGCACACGGTCTTCAACGCAATGTTCCAATCGAACAGCAGGCTGCTGCGACTCCAGGCAGCGATGCAACACGTCCGACACATTCGGCGGTAATACGGCTTCCACTCGTCCCTGGATGGAGGCGCCGTAATTGAGGAGTTCTACCATCGCGGTATTGGCGTACAGCATGTTGCCGTCTTCGTCGAACTCCACAATAGGATTCGGCGCATCCTCCGCAAGCCGGGCCACCCGTTGAAGATCCCGTTCCGCTTCGCGTTCCACCGTCAGATCGCGGCAGACGACCATGGCTCCCACACGCTCCATCCCTTGACGCCTGGGCCAAAATGTCGCAGAGATCTCGATCCCTGTTCCGTCGGCCCGGACCCACCGATGGGGCGATACCATAGTGACTTCGCCGGTGTGCACGGTGTGTGTCAATGGACACCCGCTGTAACTGCCTTCTCGTGAGGCAAGACAGCCCATCAACTCGTGAAACATCGCGCCGATGACATCCTGATGACGGCCCACGAGCTGCTGCGCTACGGGATTGAGTGACAAGATCCGGCCATCCCGATCGGTTACAAACATGGCTTCTCCGGATGCTTCGAAGATGAGCGACGTATCCTCACGAGTGGGCAGCCAGGAGAGGCTCCCTTTCGGGGTGGGATCCGGGGTGAGACCGTCCGGCAGACTCATGCAGCCACCTGCCTGAGGACCGCTTCGACATCGAGACCTTCTTGAATGGCATTCCGCACATCGCGAATCGCCCTTCCTCCCGCCGGTTCCTGGATTAAATCCACGGGAACCGGCGGACGGCAGGGGTTGCCCGACCGGTCTCTGCAGATATACAGAAAGGGTAAATGCGCGTTCCCCGGCGTGATGGCGCCGACGACCGCCAGTTCGCCTGAGTTCAAGGCCACGACGCTGTAGAGAGGATAGACCCCGATGGTTCGAATCAGATACGACACGATCTGCAGCATATCCGCATCGGCTTGATACCGTTGGTAGAGCTGCGTCAACGCCTGATGCGGTGACATCGGAGTGAGACCGGTCTGTCCGGTGACAAGTTCATCATACCGGTCGATGATGCCGACCAGTCGAGCCGGCGCATAATGACTTCGCGACTTCTCTCCTGCCTGCCCGGTCTGCGCGGTGAGATGATGATCCTTCACAATGGCACGTACGGCTTGGTCAGACAATCCGCTCTTCTCGAGGATCAGACTTCCTTGAGCCGGATGGCTCTCGTAGAGCGCCTGTTGAGCGGGCGACATCGTGATCGACTGTTTCAGCATATTCCGTGGCAAGCGCGTGAGTCCGATATCGTGCAGCAACCCTCCGGTCCCCAGCTCCTGTAACCACTCGCGGGAATAACCCAGGGCATGCCCCAGCATCACGGACAGCGTACACACCGTCAGGCCATGCTCGTGAAGTGTTGGATCGGGCTGCCGCAGTCCTACCACTGCATAACAGGCAGCCTGCCGGTCAAGAATGTCGCCGATAATCTCGTCGATCACCCGGCACACAGCCTCATACTGCACAAGCCCGGTCTTGCGCGTCTGCTCAAACATACTATTCAACCGCTGCACCCATTCAGCGCGGCGCTGCGCCGCATGCGCAAAGTTCTCAGCCGGCATGACCGCCTGATGGCGCGAAGATGAAACTGCAGAAGGAACTCGGTAAGTCGCGGTACGGGAGCGTTCGGTAAGAATCGGGGCAATCAGCTCTGAGGAAGAAGGTTCAGAGCCGACTGTATCCAATCCCTGCTCCGTGTCGATCGTCACCTCGACGATCCCCGCCTGCCGGAGGGCTTCGATTTCAGATTGATTCTTGATTGTGAATTTATGGCGAAGAAACGGCGTCTGCAACCATGATCGGTCTACGCCGACCAGGTACATGCCGATCATAAGACGCGCGAGAGGAATGGTCCGTTGAGCCACAGGTCAGATCCAGATGAGTACGTAATACCTTCAGCCCTACTCTATCGGCAGGATTGTGGCAATTCTTCAATGCCAACTTCTGGAGCCTGGAGAAAGGATATCGGCAGTCGGGAATCAAGTTCTCAAGTCAATTGACCGATAGATCTGTCGAGTAGGGCAAAAGCCATCCTGGCCAGGAATCGAAGCCTAACCACAAACCTTCCGGAGGTGTCTGATGATCGGCGCCATTCAATCCTCCCTCTCCGGACTCACCGCATTTTCAACACAGGTCGCCGTCACCGCCCACAACGTGGCCAATGTTCATACCGACGGGTTCAAGAAATCTCGAACGGAGCTGATCGCCATGGAGTCCGGTGGTGTCCGCGCGGCATCACAGAAGGATCAGGAAGCAGGTCCCACGATCCTGAACGATACCGGTTATGGCCCCGCTCAGTTGGAACTGTCGAACGTCGATCTCGTAGAGGAAACCGTCAATCTGATCATCGGCCTGCGGGGATTTGAAGCCAATCTCGAAGCCTTGAAGACCACCGACGAGATGCTGGGCCGCATTCTGGATATCAAACAATAGCGCCACCCTCCATAAAGAACAACCGCAGACCGCAGCGATATCGTTACATAGCATTCTGCTCGATCAGTATGGTATGTCGAGCCCATGGCCGGCCCACGCGTGTTGCTGCTCATCCCTCCGCTCACTCAGCTGAATACTCCGTACCCATCCACCGCCTATCTCACGGGATTTCTCCGTGGCCGCGGGATCGACGTCTCCCAAGCCGACCTCGGCATCGAAATGGTGCTCGGAATTTTTTCCCGATCGGGACTCCAGTCCGTATTTGAGCAGGTACGCAAGCGCACAAACGAATTGCCCGGTGAAGCCAGACAGATGCTGGCGGTCGAATCAGCTTATCTCCATGCCATCGACCCGGTCATTGAATTTCTCCAAGGGCGCAATCCCTCGTTAGCATTGCTCCTCGCCCGCCCTGGATTTCTACCCCAAGGCCCCCGGTTTTCCGGTCTGAAGGGGCGCGCCGCGTCGTTACGCGCCTTGTCGGAACAGGATCGCGCAAAACGATTCGCCACCTTGTATCTCGAAGACCTGGCCGATCTGATTCAGGCAACCGTATCGCCCCATTTCGCGCTGAGCCGCTATGCCGAACATATCGCCAGGGCCGCGTCATCGTTCGACACCATCATCGATGCGATCGCGGCCCCTCCGACGCTGACGGATCAATTCATGCTCGACTCCTTGTGGAAACACCTCGACCGCTTCAATCCTTCTCTTGTCGCGCTTACCGTGCCCTTTCCTGGAAATCTCTATGGCGCATTTCGAGCCGCCCATTCGATCAAGAATCGGCGGCCCGATATCGCCGTTGCCCTTGGCGGCGGCTATGCCAATACGGAGCTTCGCCGCCTATCGGACCCCCGGGTATTCGACTATCTCGATTACGTCACCCTCGACGATGGGGAACGACCGCTGCTTTCGTTGATCGAATATCTGGCAGGAACCAGACAACGCGCGCGACTCTGCCGGACGTTTTATCGCGACAAGGATCGAGTCGTCTTCGCGAATGACACGTCTGATCGTGAATTCAGCATGGCCGAGATCGGCTGTCCAACCTATAGCGGCCTGACCCTGGAGGACTATCTCACCATCCTGGACAGTACGAACCCGATGCATCGCCTTTGGTCCGAAGGCCATTGGAACAAACTTACCGTCGCGCACGGCTGTTATTGGAAGCAGTGCACGTTCTGCGATGTCGGACTCAACTACATCAGCCGTTACGAAATGACGCCGACCGATCGGCTCATTCAACAGATCGAGCAACTGATCGCTGAGACAGGCCGCCGTGGATTTCATTTTGTCGATGAGGCCGCGCCTCCCGCTGCGTTGAAGTCGCTCGCCCTGGCGCTCCTGGAACGGCGCATTGCTATTTCATGGTGGGGCAACATCCGCTTTGAAGAGGCATTCTCGCCGGACCTCTGTCGCCTTCTGGCGGCCTCCGGCTGCATCGCCGTCACCGCAGGGCTTGAAGCGGCTTCGGATCGTCTTCTGGAGAAGGTCAAGAAAGGGATTACCGTCGATCAGACTGCGCTCGTGGCAGCAGCCTTCAAAGACGCGGGCATTCTCATTCACGCGTATCTCATGTACGGGTGCCCCTCTGAGACGGTGCAAGAAACCGTCGATTCGCTCGAACGGGTGCGACAACTCTTCGCGGCAGATCTCATTCAATCCGCCTTCTGGCATCGCTTCACCGCCACAGCCCATAGCCCGATCGGGCTCAAGCCGGCCGCTCATGGATTGCGGATCATCGGACCAACGTTTCAGGGTTTTGCGGAGAATGATCTCCTGCACGAAGATCAACGTGGTGAGACACCGGAATGGCTCGGCGAAGGGCTACGACGGTCGATCCTCAATTACCTCGAAGGGAGCGGGCTCACACTCGGCGTCCATCAGTGGTTCGACCATTCCGTGCCGAGACATCAGGTCTCTTCCACGTGGATACGTCGTCTCCTCAAAAGCCGGCATGCGGAAGATGATCCGCTTGCAGAACGGCGGTGTGTCTGGCTCGGCGGGCAACCGGTCTGTGAATCTTCCGGAAGAAGGACGCGACTCATCCTGCCGGGACCTTCCAACGATCAGTCCGTTACACTTACCGATCACCAGGCCCAGTGGCTGGATGACTTGATTCGACAATCCTCACCGCACCACAACTCGGCGAAATCCTATCCCCTACTCCGGGACACGGCAATGGCATTTCCTGGAACCTCTCAGGAGTTCGAACACTTCCTCGCCACGGCCACCTGGAAAAAGGTTCGGTCGGCCGGCCTGCTGCTCGTCTAGCCCGCATTATTCACGAGGATTCGTGACGAAACCGCTGAGACGCGTCATGAGACGGGCACGCGCAGCCGGGAAGGAGGGAAGCATACTTGAACAGTATGTTGACCGACTGAGTGGCGAGCACGCCCGTCGGAACAGCATATCGGCGGTTGTAGTAGAAACCTTCGTGAATAATGCGGGCTAGGACCGAGGCTGACCAACTGTCCCAAACAAGAGGGGTGGCTCACTGAACATAGAGAGGGCGGGAGCGGCTCAAGGCCGCTCCCGCCCTCTCTGACTCTATGACTATGTGCTACTTGTTCGGCTGCGGGGTATAGCGCAGGTAGGGTTTCACTACCTTGAAGCCCTTGGGAAAGAGCGTCTTGGCTTCAGCGTCATTTACTGCCGGGGTGATGATGCAATCCTCCCCGTCCTTCCAATTGGCCGGCGTCGCCACCTTGAACTTAGACGTCAACTGAAGAGAGTCTACGACCCTGAGTAACTCGTCGAAGTTTCGGCCACATGAAGCAGGATAGGTCAATGTTAACTTTACCTTTTTATCCGGCCCGATAATGAAGACCGAACGAACCGTCATGTTATCGATCGCATTCGGGTGAATCATATCGTACAGGGTCGCGACCTTCTTATCGGGATCGGCAATGATGGGATAATTCATCGTCGTCTGTTGCGTCTCATTGATGTCGTTGATCCAGCCCTTGTGCGAATCCAGCGGATCGACACTGACGGCAATCACTTTGACTCCCCGCTTCTTGAACTCCGGCGTAATCTTGGCCACGGTCCCTAACTCCGTCGTGCAGACGGGCGTATAGTCCTTCGGGTGTGAAAAAAGGATTCCCCACCCTCCGCCGAGCCACTCATGGAAATTGACGGTTCCTTCTGTCGTCTCTGCGGTAAAATTCGGCGCTTCATCTCCCAGTCGCACTGCCATGATATCCTCCATTCTATAAATCTGTGGTAATGGGAATCTCTTTGCTCTGACCGTCCTACGATACTGCGCTGTTCCGGAGACTTCAAGAGGGGAAACGGACTCTTCAGTCTCTACAGATCAAGGCGCAGCCGCAATGGCCAGACGGCTTCGTATCTGTTCATGGTCTGATGCGTTCAGATCGACGTCCAACAGAAAGACACGTTCATCGGCAAGCCTGCCTTCCCCCGTCAATTGTTCTCGAACGTGATCGGCGCGCTGGCGAGCCAGGGTGCGAAGGGCTTCTTCCTCCAAGGGCATCGCGGCCACCAACACACGCGTCATGTCTTCATACGTCGGTGGTTGAACCGGAGTATCGGTTTTCAGCGGCGCGGCGGCAGGCGCGGTTTTTTTCTGGTAGTCCTCGTAGAGTTGCCGAATCAGTCTCTGCTCGTCTTCAACCGGCACCGGCTCTCCTTTCGCAGAGGGTTTTCCGCGCTCCCGCTGCCATATGGCCTGGACGTTCGCCTGAAGTTTCATGCGATTGAGCGCCTGCCGATCGCGAACCGGATCGGCCGTTCCTACGATATCAAGCCGGAGATTCGGCCGTTCCTCCAGACCTTTCGCCAAGGCGTCAATTTTTTTCAGTTCCTCCTCAGCCACCGTCGCGCTGCCGGGAGAGAATGCAATGAACTGTAAATCCTCTTCGTCACCACCGCCGGGGATCAGCTTCCCCATCAGCGAAAACGGAGACGCGACAAGCTTTGTCAGTAAATTGAGCAAGGTGGAGAGCACCACCTTGCCGTACTTGAAGTCGGGATCCTGCAGGTCTCCGCGAATGGGCAAATCGATGTCGATCCGTCCCTTGCGATCTTTCAAGAGCGCCACAACCAACGGAACGGGCAGTGACGTCGCATCAGGACTGTCCACCTTCTCCCCGAACGTCAGTTGATCGACCAGGACTTTGTTCTCCGCTTCAAGCTGTTTCTGGGACACTTTGTATTTCAAATCGAGCGAGAGTTTCCCCTTCGACAAGACATAGCCGACATACTTGCCGCTGTAGGGGCTTTCCGCAGTCAAATCCATCCCCCCAAGGGTAATCGCGAGGTCTGTAAAGGTGTCATCGCTCAAGGGATTGATGGTCCCGAAAATCTTCAGCGGCGCCACCTTATCCACCCGGCCGCTGAGATCGACGTCTGCCCTGGCCAGTTGCTTCGACGATAGCCCCTTGATCGTACCGGTCAGAGCAGAAAGCCCGGTCCTGACCGGAGGTTGCACCGAGTCGTCCCGAAATGTCACAGCCGCTTTGGCAAGTTTCACTACCCCGACCGTCACCGGAACAGGAGGGCTCTTGGCTTTCTGAGGCGCCGCAGGCTTCTCCTCGACCGAAGCCGATGCCGGCGCCGCAAGCTTGCTGAGGTTCAACCCGCCGTCCGGCAGCACGACGAGATGCGCCATGGGCTCTTGAATGCCCACCTCTTTAATCGAAACCGTGGTTGGATCGACCGTCACACGAACCGTATTGAGAGACAACGCCCGCAGCGAGGCCACCTCATTGCCCTGATCGCGATCGGCCACGCTCAATGCCTCGACGCTGACATTGCCTTCATACGACATGAATGGACCGTTCGGATGGTCGGTGGCAAGACGCGCCGTTCCACTCACATTGACGGCGCCGGACACCACATCGATACGCGCGAACTTTTCAAAGTACGGCTGAAACGGTCTAATTGCGATACTCTTCAGCGCCAGGGTGACATCCGCTTGAAATGGATCGGGTAACACGGAACCGTTCACACGAATGGTTCCGGTCTCGTTCAATCGCATGTCCACATCAATCGGCAGGGCTTCTTTGATTGGAATCCGCACGTCACGGGTTTTGACAGTCAAGTCCCGTACCTCGACATGAGCCGGAGTCGTCAGGGTGCGATCCTCGAAGTCGATCGCATGGTCTTTCAGCGTGATCTCCTTGAGCAAGACCGCCCACGGCTTTTCATCTTGTGCTGGAGGAACGGCGGTGCCCGCTGCAGGCGGAGGCTGGGCAGAATCCACAGGCATGAACATCTGCTGATAATTGGCGGTGCCGTCGGGGTTCAGCCAGGCTATGAATGACGCGCGCTCAACGGCAACGTTCCGGACCGTAACCTCATGCGTCGCAAGATCCACATCGACACCCTCGACATTCAGCACCGGGATCGTGATGACCGGATCGAGACTTCCATCCTCCTTGACTGCGAGTGTTTCGATCCTGACGTTCGCCTGTGAAACTTGGAGTTTCATGGGATTCGCGCCTGCATCGATCGCATAGCCGGCATCGGCCGCCACTGTGCCGTCGATGACATCGAAGCGGAATCGATCGTGGAGATATTGCCACAGACCGGGCAGCTTCACGCCGGAAAGCGTGAACGTGCCGGAGGATTGAACCGGTTCGAGCGAAACCCTGCCGGCCCAGGAGAGCGTTTCTCCCTCGCCCAACTCCGCGGTGAAGGCATACGAATTGTCGCCGCCCGGTTTCGTATGGAAATTCTTGAGCACAATATGAATCGGAACGATATCGAGCGCGTAGGGCTTGGGCTTCGATTCATCCCGAAATTCGACGACCCCTTGCACGATCTCGAACTCACCGATTTCGATAGCAGGCACCTGGGACGGAGGCTGTTCAGCCTGCAGCGGCGCAGCCGGCGGGGAACCATCGTCCGGCGGCATAAGCTCAGCCAGATTCATGCGCCCGTCTTTAAACACTCGCGCGGATACGTAGGGCACGGTCAGGCGAATAGTGTCGAATACATAGGCTCGGCGAATGAGAGAACTTGCTTGAAGATTGACGAAGAACTCCTCAAACCCGAGCAAGGCAGATTGATCCGATTCACGAATTTCCAAGCCGGTTATCCGAAGCGAGAGCGAAAAGGGATTCAGCTCCACCTCTTTGACCAGCACAGGACGCTTCAGCTTCTCGGACACGACAGGAATCGCGTAGGTTTTAATCAGGTAGGGGATGAGGAAAAACCCGCCCAGCGCATAGAGAAGCACCAGGCCCACTGCCAGGATCGCAAGACGGGAGGGACGGAGCAGCCAGCGCATGGATAGGAAACCCTGTCGTGCGCCCGGCTGGAATCGAACCAGCGACCTCAGCTTAGGAGTTCGCTCCAGCCACACGCGCTATCATAACTTCACGACCTTGAGTGTGCAGGACACAGCACCTGCGCGCTATCTTTTCACACTCGCTGACTCCAATGCCAGCGTAACCGGCGGTCATCGGGAAACCCATCATCAAGACTTCGTGTTCTTCGCGAAGTCTCCGGCTTACTGAATCTAAGCTGCCGTGCCCTAAGACGTGTGATCGGCCAGCCCACTTCTCTGCACCTTTCCGGACAGCCAGTGTGAATCTCCCACCACCCGGCACGCACAAGTCGTTGATTTCCGTGGTGTGACATGGACGTGCCGCAAGGTCTTTTTTTTGCTCTCCTCTACCGCGAATCGGCTCTGGAGAACGCACGAAGGGGAGGATGACCCATGGCACCACAGATGTCGGCGGGCGATCTATATCAACGCGGGCGAGTGCTGAAGCATGCCAAGATGTACGACGAGGCGATCGACGATTTTCAACACGCAGCCGGCGCCCCGCAATATGCGGGACTCGCCCAGACACAACTGGCGCTGTGCTTCCGCGCCATGGGCCGCCATGAAGAAGCCGTCACAGCCTTCCGCCACGCTCTCCAATCTTCAACTTTCTCCTCCAGCGAAAACATGCAGACGTTGTATCTGTTGGGGCACAGCTTGGAATCGCTTGGCCGCACGGCAGAAGCGCTGGAGGCCTATGGCTGGGTTCGACAAGAGGACGCAGGGTTCCGGGACGTGGCATCCCGCATCAAACATCTGTGCGCTGGAAGACGAGGCCCTGTGCCCCGACGCCTCTTGGTTCGTCATTTCCAGACTGGAAACTTGTTCAAAATATACGGCCAACTTAGGCAACGTAGTCTCTCTCTACTCGAACAGACTCGGCAGGCGTTCACCCAGTCTATTGCACACGACCGGCCCGCCCGGAGTACACCTCAAAAGCCCATCTCAACGCGACGCGCCAAACCATTCGTCTCAGATAATCGACCCATGGTCGCGCGGCAAAGCTCGATGGTCATGCGTCAACATGTGCGTGTTGCAATCCAAGGCCGCAGCCAATTTTCCTCGAAGAGCCAGAAGATGGCCGGTGAGGGGCAACTCCGAGATCTTTCGCCCGGAGGCTGTCGTGTCACGAGTTCCGTCCTCCTCCCAGTCGGAGCGGAGCTTGCGTGTTGGATCTTTCCGAAGAATGAAGCTCACCCGGTGGCCATCGAAAGGGCTACGGTTCGTTGGAGGCGAGCGAAAGAATTCGGGCTGGCATTTACCAACGTCCCGGCGGCGGCGCAACGGCAACTCGCGCAACTGTGCGCCAATCCAATGTAGCGCGGATGATGGGCTGAATTCGCGGCAGCGCTCCCCTTCCAACTACGGTTCCCGCCGACGGCCCCGCAAATTGTGTCCAGGATAATGTGATGCAGAGACGGAAGTTATCACCCTGGTGGTGCGCCCGGCTGGAATCGAACCAGCGACCCTCAGCTTAGAAGGCTGATGCTCTATCCGACTGAGCTACGGGCGCGCACATCGCCATTCAACGACTGACGAATCCATCGCATTATTTCCGCTCAGAACGTTACGCTTTGTGCCATGTTATGAGCCTTGGGGTCAACTGGCGTACCATTATATCGGATGGCTGACGAGACACCTAAGTATGCCTTCCCCCAATGGCCCTGATTGGAATTCCAAGAATAGAGGAGTACACTCACCAGTGTGACGTGTGCATAGTGAGGAATCGGAAAATATGAAACCGCTGGTGATGCACCAGACATAAACGTTCACAAGGTCATTAACATGAATGGAACGGATATGGTACCAATCGGCATGGTCCTTTTCGTCGCCATGTTTGCGCTGACAGTAGTGGGTTTTGCCCTCTATCTCCGTATGACCGGCGCGCTCCGAACTCCCGGCCTAAGACCCTTCCGATTTGCCGTCTACATTCTCTTGCTGATTTGCGCAATGACCGTCGGGATCGGACTGATCCAACTTTCCTATGGAGGCTGTTGCGCCCCTCTGCTGTAAATGGGAAACAGCCTATTTCTGGTCATCGGGTAACTGAGCGGAGGTTGATCAGCGGAACGCCCTACTTTACAACGCCGGTGGTTCCAGGCCGACCTGACGCTTGTTGTGTGAGGAGCTGTTGCAACTGCAGAGAAGTTAGCGGTTGGATTATCGCCCGGGGCCGCACCTTGCCGGCGAAACCGACGGCTTCGTAGACCTGCTTCTCCGGTGTCGCAAGAATGAGATGGTATTCGTCTTCGTGAGAGCGAACTGCCAGCCCGACTGTCTCAGCAATGTCGAGATCATGAACGGCCGTCACCGCTTCGAGATCCTGTGAGACCGGCTGCCTCGCATCCCCGACAAGGATAAGTCGCAGTTGCTTACCATCACCCAAGTGAAGACTGTAGTTCCCCGGCTCGATGGGAATATCCTGACCTTCCGTCCCCGTAAAACAGACCGGCTCCGTGAGTTCCACTATCGGCGCGGCTGCGGCTTCAAGAGATCCGGTGGGCACCGCGGAGAGTATTGAGATCGTGGCCAGAAATGCCATGAGAAGTTTGAGCATTATGAAGACCTTCCGGCCGGCACGCCAAGTATTCAGACGACTACGCCGCCACGGTTACAGATCGACTCTCAAGCCGAACGTCCCAGCGTAGTTGTCGAACTGTTCGTTTCCCACCATCGCGCGGAAACTCACGAAGGGCTGCCAGCCGTTCGGTAGTACCATGACAAGCCCTGTCCCGAGATTAAAATAGTTCCTGACAGGGACGTCGTTCTGGAATCTAAATCTCGTCGGGGTGGCCCGGCTATCGTCGACAAAACTTACCGTCAGGAAGCGTTGAGAATTGGCAAACTCGTGGATGTAATCCGCATTCACCTGTGGAACCAGAACTCCCATTGCCGTGCTGATGGCCGCCTGGGCCTGAACGCCGAGCACACTTTGAACCGAATTGATCCATTGATCATCGTACTTGAGTCCAAGTCCTCCACCGCTGGTCTCCGAATAATCGGTAATCTGGGTGTTGGCATAGTTGAATCCGAGCCGTGGTCCCACCGTGAACATACCGATGGGCTGATCATAGCCGGCCAGGGCGGTTATCCGGAACACGTTTCCGTTTGAAGAACTGCTGGGCGTGCCGTTCAGATTCCTGTCCGGGTCTCCACCCACACCTGTGACCAGGGCGGAAGTTGATCGAGTCACTAAGTAATTGTTGTTGGTATAACCGCCCGTTACCTGGATAAACGTCCGGTCTGTGGGCAGATACGAACCGAAGAGCGTGAATCCCAGGCTGTTCGTATTGAAATCCCCGCCGTTTTTGAAATCGCCGTGCGTATTCGAGTAACTCACCGCAAGCCCGGCAACCGCCTGCCGGCTGAAGCGGTAATCGGCTCCGGCCGTGACACCCAGGATATTGGACTTATATCCGTCTTGAAACGTCGTGACGTCTCGATTCAATGCTTCTACCAGGCCCGATGCAAACAACCCGAACCCTTTCATACGGCTCTGGCTGCTCGCAGCGAAGCCGGCGCCAGTCGAGCCACCGATCGAACTGATCGACGGCTGCGAGGAAGTTCCGGCTATGGCGTAGCCTTCCTCATTTGGAAGCGCCGATCGGATTGATCGATCGAACGCTCTTTGGGCCATCCTCACCATCCACCGCAGGCTCCGGAGTCCCGCAACCGACAAGACGGCCATGGCTTGAAGTACAGACAGGCGCGCGCGGTGTGGTCACCCTGGTGAATGGCTCCTTATTGGGGGCGGCGCCAGGCTCGACCTGGTCGCTCTATCCTCCCGGTGACAATCTTTTTACCCCAGGCCGCGCGCTTGCCATTGCTACCGTGACACAGATCACAGGGAAAGATGCCGTGGCAACAATTACATCGTCGGCAGGGCAGATCCCGGCAGGCACTCGCGCCATCGCCCTCTTGCCGGCTCCGACAGGGCACCGGATTCCTGTTCGAATCCTCGACATGCCTGCCGGCACTCGCAAGGTTGTCGAAGAGACTCTGCGCGCAAACATCACGGATCTGGAACTCGTCGGCCTTGAAGAACCTGCTCGCTTCTCAGTTGATGTCGAACGCGATCGCCTCCGACTCCTCACGGCAGATGGTCTTCAGGTTGTGGGCACATTCGGCCTAAAGGAACCCTGGGGCGCAGCGATCGCGACTGTCGTTTCCCGATCGGCCAATGCCTCAGAACTACTGACCCTGGACAATCCCTCTACTCTGCTCACGCTGGACGTGCGGGTCGCGACCGCAGTGAAGCCGAAGCCCACGGTGGGCACTCGCGGCATCAAAGTCGTCGCCGATACACAAGCCGCCAAGTATCGTATACGCAAGCAAGGAAGCCCTCGCACGGAGCAGAATAGCCTTCAACTGGAAGTGCGTGTCAGCGCCGACTCCTATATCACCATCGTCGACGTGGACTCAGAGGGTGGACTCAATCTCCTCTTTCCAAACAACTACCAGCAACACAGCTTCTATGGAGATGGATTCGTTCGCGCGAACGATGCGGTCCTGATTCCGGATTCCATCAAGCCGAAAAACAAGGCAGGATTCTACTGGGACTACAGTCCCCCCAAAGGCACCGATACGATTCGCGTCTTCACCAGCACCGACCTGCAGACGGCCCGGATCATCCGGGACCGCATCGCGTCGCTGCAGACATCGGCGGAGAAGACGCCGGCCACGATGAGAACGCGTTCCGTAGCCACCGGTATGCACTCCCTGCGACAGGTGCTGGGAACTGTCGCGGCCAGAGGAATCGTGACTGTTGCAGATGACACCTCTTATATTCCCGGCGAGACCGCATCGGCTCCTTCCCCTCAAACCACCGTACCCACTCAGCCGATACTGCCGACCACAGCCGTTCAACCGGACATTCCGGCAGGGCTCCAGCCGGACACGTTCCCAACGACAACCTATGCGGCGAGCGCGGATCCAACCATCATAGCGTCAACCGCCCCTGTATCGGACTGGGCCGCGACGTCGATCACCATCACGATTTCGGAGTAGTTGTAAAACCTGAGGCGAGTCGCTTGCCGCAAGCCTGACCTTTCTCCGGGCAATCAATGCCGTTGGGGCGGATGCGTATGGCGGAACCGGCAAGCCAGAGAGGAAGAGAGCGGCAAAGGGACCGCGCAGAGGCCGCATGCCAGCAGACTCCGCATCCCGTAGCGAAGGGTTCACTATCGAGTCAGAGTGTGCCATATTAAACAGACCCTACGACGTTAGCCACAGATGCCTCGCGCGGCATCTTCTCCGGAGTGCGTGCGGTATACATCGTGAAATGTCTACTCTGAATCGAGGAGGCGCTCATGCGATCGATTCCCAAGATTATCGGTATTGTCTCAAGCGGGATTGTGTTGGGCATGTGGCTGTTCGTCGCGGCACAGGCAGAGGACATGAAAGCGGCTCCATCCGTAGAACCCCGTCAACTAACCGATAAAATTGAAAAGGCCTTCTCGGAGATGCAGGAAACTCGCATTATCCAGGGTGACGTGCTGCGCGTGGAAGGCACGAACTATTTCGTCAAAAGGCTAGACGGAAAGGAAATGGCTGTACAGGTCGATAAGGCCACTGTGCAGACTGGAGATGTGAAGGCAGGCGATCGAATCGAGGCGAAAATCGACACACAGAACCGTGCGCTGTCGATTCGCCCAGCCCCATGAATGAGCGCGGGTCACAGACATGAAGCTTAAAAACTGCGGCCCCGATACATCTCCGCTACGATACTGAATGATTTGGTCGGGGCGAGAGGATTTGGCCTCCGGCCCGGCCGACTCGCTGCCGGTCGCCTGAAATGCAGCGACCTTTCCCTTCTAACGGTCGGCGCTCGCCGGCTTCAAATCTTCTCGACTTTCCATCGCATATTTTCGCACGTTGGTCGGGGCGAGAGGATTTGAACCTCCGACATCCTGCTCCCAAAGCAGGCGCGCTACCGGGCTGCGCTACGCCCCGACTCGAGCATCTCGAATTCCATCTCTCGCAACAGATCTTTGGCTTGAGTGAACGCTTTGGCTCGGTGGCTGATCATATTTTTTTGATCCGCCGACAGTTGCGCCAAGGTTTTTCCTAATTCTGGAACGAGGAACACGGGATCATACCCGAATCCTAGCGTCCCGCTCGCCTCTTCTGCAATCATTCCATCCAATGTTCCCTGCGCCGTCCGTACTTGGCCTGAAGGCAGCGCGATCGCTGCGACCGTCAGAAAGCGGGCGGTTCGTCGTTCATACGGCACACCCGTCAACTCGCGCAGTAACTTTCGACAGTTGTCTTCGTAGGTTGCGTCTTCACCGGCATAGCGGGCCGCATAGACACCGGGCCGCCCACCCAGCGCATCCACTTCCAACCCCGTGTCGTCGGCGACAGCCGGCAAACCTGTGAACTCGGCGATCGCACGCGCCTTCTTAGCAGCGTTGGCCTCGCAGGTCTCGCCGTCTTCGATCACATCCGGGGCATCCGGAAATTCATCGAGTGTGCGAATCGTGATACCGCGGTCGCCTAACAGCGCAGTGAGTTCGTCGGCTTTATGCCGATTGCGAGTCGCAAGCACCAATTCATGGATCATCGTTGTGTCTCTACTCCAAGGACCCGATCAGATCCTTCTGTAATGCGGTGAGGGTCTGGATTCCGCTCCATCCCATTGCCATGAATTCATCCATTTCCTCTTTGGCAAAGGGAGTCCGTTCCGCTGTACCCTGGACTTCAACATAGCGCCCTTGGCCGGTCATGACTACATTCATGTCGACATCGGCCATTGAGTCCTCTGTATACGCCAGGTCGACGAGGATTTCCCCGCCTACTTTTCCTACGCTAATGGCGGCAAGATAGTCCGTCAACGGACGTTTCTTGATCAGACCACGCCTCTTGAGCGCGGTAAATGCGTCGGCCAGAGCGACAAAGGCCCCTGTAATCGATGCCGTTCTGGTCCCTCCATCGGCCTGGATGACGTCGCAGTCGAGCCAGATCGACCGCTCTCCCATCTGGCCCATGTCTGTCACCGCACGGAGGGCCCGCCCTACAAGACGTTGAATTTCCAATGTTCTGCCACCCTGCTTACCCTTGACCGCTTCACGCGGGGATCGCTCGTGGGTCGAACGCGGGAGCATCGAATATTCTGCCGTCACCCATCCTTGCCCTTTCCCTTTCAGAAACGGGGGAACTTTTTCTTCGATCGAAGCCGTGCAAATCACTTTGGTGTCGCCCATTTCGATCAAGACAGACCCTTCGGCATGTTTGATGAAGTTCCGCGTCACCTTCACAGGGCGAAGCTGATCTTTTCGCCGCCCATCGACACGCAATAAACCCGCAACATTACTCATTGATGACTCCTGTTCATGCTGCGGGGCATTATAGTGAAGCCCCTCCAAAATCGCAATGAAACCGGCCCCTGTCCGAATTGACGAGCGGAACCATACTAGCCCGCATTATTCATGAACACTTCTGCTGCAATCGCCGATCCGCTGCTCTTGCGCGTGTAGCGTCGTTCGTGAAGTGTGAAGCGCAGGACGGAAAGCGTGTGTCTGTATCATCGCATGCGAGATACGCTTCACGAGGAACGTACTTTCGGGCGATTTCGCGACGAACCGTCATGAATAATGCGGGCTAGAAATGATGCGCGCCTCCGATTGAATCATTTCTGCCGATCGAATTGTTCAAAAGTACGCGGTGCGAACGGCTAAATCTGTACAGATGTGCGCTCCGTTGAGATGCATGTCATACCGGAACTTCGAGCAACGATGTGACTGCCTCTCACGAAAATACTGTCACAGCGCGGCATCCCACTGCTTCTCGGTTGAGAAAACACCATTGTGTGAAGAAGACTATACCGTGCTGGTTTTCAGGAATATATTGGCACAAAAGATGCACATGGCCGTACAGTTCGATTGAAACATCGAAACACCAACGAATATCCACTGGACTCAAACAACCCCCTTCTTTGAATAAACTGATCCATACTCGAACCTCGTCAATCATGACACTGCTCCTTGACCGATCCAATCAGCAATCTCTTCTCGAACTCAAGCGCGTACTGATCGTCGACGACGAAGAACCTATCCGCCGGCTGCTGGGATATATGCTGCACACCCATGGATACGAGACCGTCCTCGCATCCGATGCTCGCGAAGCACGGACCCGGCTTGAGGAACAACCTTTTGCGCTCATGTTGTGCGATGTCAATATGCCCGGAGAATCCGGGATGGATCTGGTCCGCGATATCCTGAGTGAGTACCCCCATATCGCCGTCATCATGGTCACCGGACTCGACAGCTCGGTGCTGGCGAACGCGGCGCTGGACATGGGCGCCTTTGGATACATCGTCAAGCCATTCGAGTCGAATGAGGTCATGATCGATGTCGCCAATGCGCTCCGCCGCCGCCGGCTGGAGATTGAAAATCGCCTGCACCGGGAGAATCTGGAAGACGTCGTCAGAACCAGAACGATGGCGCTCCAGCAAGCGCTCGAGTGGCTCGAACTGCGCGAAAAAGAACTGCGCCTCTCACGGGAGGAAACGATTCAACGACTCGCCATTGCCGCCGAATACCGGGACGGCGCCACAGCCCAGCATATTCAGCGCATGAGCCATTACTGTGAGCTGCTCGCCAGGAAGTACGGACTGTCCGCCGAGCGGTGTGACTTGATCCGCACCGCCAGTCCGATGCATGACATCGGAAAAATCGGGACGCCTGACCATGTGCTGCTTAAGCCCGGCAAGTTCACGCAGGAAGAATTTGACGTCATCTCTCAACATGCGGAAATCGGTTATCGTATCCTCAGTGGATCGGATGCGGAAATTCTCAAAGTCGCGGCCTTGATTGCCTGGACCCACCACGAACGCTGGGATGGGAACGGATATCCCCGCAGGCTGAAAGGCGAAGAGATTCCCATAGAAGGACGGATCGCCGCGATCGCCGACGCCTTCGATGCCCTCACCACACAACGGGTCTACAAGCCGGCGTTCAGCCTCGATCACGCCGTTGAACTCATGAGCAAACGACGAGGCGAACACTTCGATCCCGAGCTGCTCGATATCTTCTTTGCCTCGATGGACGAGATCAAACGCATCCACGACCAGTATGCCGATCCATCCTCGCCCGAAATCCCTCACGAGCCATAGCATCCTTTTCTTCATTTCATTGACCGCTTTTCCACCCGCCGATATACTTTCCGCATCTCGTCAGGTACAGACATGCTCTCTGGTTTCGCAAACCCTGTACCCACACATCTCACACCCGCGAAAGGGTTGCCGCTCATGGCAAAGAAATCAACTGCGACCAACAAACAGGCGGCGACACGCAATTGGATCGCCTATTTCTGCGAATCCTTGGTCACGTCAGGAGTCATGCCGACTTGGGAGGCTGCAACCTATCTCACAGAAAACCTGTTTGGAGAAAACCCCAATCCCCGCCTCTTAGGGACGATCAACGCCTACGAATTGACCTCTCAATTTCTTCAGCGGTTGTACCATCCCCTCGTTGAGGCGGTATCGCGCGATGTCTCTTTGCCGGATGGCGCCAAGCTGCATGTCTTTACGGATATCAGCCTCACCGGACAATCCGCCGTGCTCGTCGTCTATATGTCCGGCACTACGCACCAGCATCAGTTGCTGATGCTGGACGCCGCCAAGGCCTGGGAGTTGGTCTTTACCGATTCAGAGGACGTGAATCGCTGGGCAGAAGAACGCTACCGTCGGGTGAAGTCGGCGCTGACCGCGGTCATCGGAAGACCGATCAGACAGGCTGCATTGGCGGAAGTCTTTTAACAGGCCCCACTATCGAGACACGTGCTCATTCCGTGCAGTCATCTCTTACTTCCCCTACACGATGTCGTAATTCAGATTCGGCGAGAGCCAGCGTTCGATCGTGCGAAGCTCCATCCCCTTGCGGCGGGCATACTCTTCAACTTGGTCTTTTCCGATCTTCCCCACGGCAAAATACTTGGCCTGCGGATGGGCGAAATACAATCCGCTGACCGCCGCCGCTGGCCACATCGCGAAGCTCTCCGTCAGCGTGATGCCGGTATGCTGCTCGGCATGCAGCAGATCGAATAGCAGCCGCTTTTCTGTGTGGTCCGGGCAGGCCGGATAACCTGGAGCCGGTCGAATGCCCCTGTACTTTTCGCGGATTAATTCGTCACTCGTCAGCTGCTCGCTCTTGCCGTACCCCCAGGCTTCCCGCGCTTGCTTATGCAGCGATTCTGCAAAGGCTTCGGCTAGACGATCAGCCAACGCTTTGGTCATGATGGAATTGTAATCGTCGTGGTCGCGCTCGAACTCACGGCATAGGAGGTCCACCCCGATTCCCGTCGTCACGGCAAAGGCTCCGATATGATCCGCGCGGCCGGAGTCTTTCGGCGCGACAAAATCCGCCAGCGCAAAGCTGGACTGCCCCTGCGGTTTTTCCGATTGCTGACGCAAGGTATGGAACGTCGTCAAGACCTCCGTGCGGCGGGCATCGGTGTAGAGTTCGATGTCGTCGCCCAGACTGTTGGCAGGGAAAAACCCGTAGACCCCATTGGCGGTGAATAACCGCTGATCGACAACCTTACGGAGCAAGGCCAATGCATCGTCGTACAACTCTTTGGCCTTCGAGCCCACGACAGGATCATGAAAAATGGTCGGGTAGCGTCCGCGCAATTCCCACGTGTGAAAGAACGGCGACCAGTCGATATAAGGAATCAGCTGATCCAACGGCAGCTGCGGCACGATCTTGACTCCGGTGAAGGCCGGGACAGGTATATCGATCTCAGTCCAATCGGATTGGAATCGATTGGCCCGCGCCTGCGCCAACGTCCAGAGGGTTTTAGCCCCCTTGTCCTGATGGGTCTGGCGTATCTGGTCGTAGTCGGCGCGAACTTTCTCGGCGAAGTCGGCCTTCAAGTCGGCATTCACCAGACTGCCGACAACCCCCACTGCTCTCGATGCGTCCAGCACATGCACCACGGAGTGGTCGTAGGCCGGGGCGATCTTGACGGCCGTATGGGCCTTACTCGTGGTGGCCCCACCAATCAGCAACGGCAAGTCAAAGCCCTCACGCTTCAGCTCACGCGCCACGTGCGCCATTTCGTCGAGCGAGGGGGTAATGAGTCCGCTCAGCCCGATCATCGCGACCCCATGTTCGCGCGCAGCAGCCAAGATCTGTTCACAAGGCACCATCACCCCAAGATCGATCACCTCGTAGTTATTACATCCCAGCACTACTCCGACGATGTTCTTGCCGATGTCATGCACGTCGCCTTTCACGGTGGCGAGGAGGATCTTTCCATTCGAACTTGCGGCCCCTGATTTTTGCTTCTCTGCCTCCATGAAGGGCATCAGGTAGGCCACGGCTTTCTTCATAACCCTGGCGCTCTTGACCACTTGCGGCAGAAACATCTTGCCGGACCCGAACAGGTCCCCCACGATGTTCATCCCGGCCATCAAGGGCCCCTCGATCACATGCAGAGGCTTGGCATACTGCTGTCGTGCTTCTTCGATGTCCTGCTCGATGTAGTCGGTCACGCCTTTCACCAATGCGTGGGAGAGCCGCTCCTCGACCGTGCCTGAACGCCACGCATCGTCTTTCACCGCCACTTTGCCCTGCTGCTTAACGGTTTCGGCGAACGTCACCAGGCGTTCTGTCGAATCCGCACGGCGGTTCAGCAGCACATCTTCGACCAGTTCCAGGAGATCCTTTGGAATCTCCTCGTACACCGCCAGCTGTCCGGCATTGACGATCCCCATATCGAGCCCGGCCTTGATGGCATGATAGAGGAACGCCGCATGCATCGCCTCGCGCACACGGTTGTTGCCGCGAAACGAGAACGAAATGTTGCTGACGCCGCCGCTCACTTTCGCCAGTGGAAGATGCTGTTTGATCCACCGAGTCGCTTCAAGGAAATTCACCGCATAATTATTATGTTCCTCGATACCCGTCGCCACTGTGAGGATGTTCGGATCGAAGATAATGTCCTGGGCCGGAAAGCCGATGCGCTCGGTGAGGAGCCGATAGGCCCGCTCACAGACCTCGATCTTGCGCTCATACGTATCGGCCTGACCACGTTCATCGAAGGCCATGACCACCACGGCAGCCCCATAGCGATGCACGAGTTTCGCCTGTTGGAGAAATTTGGCTTCCCCTTCTTTGAGACTGATGCTGTTGACCACAGGCTTGCCCTGGATGTCCTTCAAACCCGTTTCCAGGATGTCCCACTTGGAACTATCCACCATGATGGGTACGCGGGAGATGTCCGGTTCCGACGCGATCAATCGTAAAAACTTCTGCATGGCAGCCTGGGAGTCGAGCATGCCTTCGTCCATATTGATGTCGATGATCTGAGCGCCTCCCTCGACCTGTTGCCGCGCTACCGAGAGCGCGGCTTCATAGTCGCCGCCCAAAATCAATTTTGAAAAAGCCGGTGATCCCGTGACGTTGGTCCGTTCGCCGATATTCACAAAGTTCGATTCCGGCCTGATCGTCACCGCTTCCAACCCGCTCAATCTGGTATGGAGATCGATGGACGGCGGGACGCGCGGAGGAAGACCTCGCACGGCTTCGGCAATCAATTTGATATGCCCGGGGGTCGTCCCGCAACAGCCACCGACGATATTCAGCCAGCCATTCTGCGCCCATTCTTTCAATTGAGGCGCCAGGCTATCGGGTGTCTCAGGAAATCCCGTCGGCAGCAGCGGATTCGGCAGTCCGGCATTCGGATGGCTGCTCACAGAGATCGGAGCCAGATGCGACAGTTCCTCAATCAACGGGCGCATTTCTTTGGGACCTAACGCGCAGTTGATGCCGACGCTGAGCAAGGGCACATGGGAAATGGAATTCCAGAAGGCTTCGATCGTTTGCCCTGTCACTCCGCGATTGCTGCCGGCCTGGATAAACGTCACCGAGGCCATGAGGGGAAGCCTGATATGACGGTCATCGAAAAACTGATCGATGGCAAAGAACGCGGCTTTCGCATTGAGTGTGTCGAAAATAGTCTCGACCATTAAGAGATCGACTCCGCCGTCAACCAACCCACGGACCTGCTCGTAGTAGATCTTCACCAGTTCGTCATAGGTGGTGCCGCGCGCGGCAGAATTATTGACATCGGTTGAGATCGACGACGTTTTCGTGGTCGGCCCGATCGCCCCTGCGACAAAGCACACCCGGCCGGGCTCTGCGCCCATGACCCGCTCCGCAGCGCGCTTGGCGCATTCCGCTCCGGCTTTCGCGATCTCGTAGGCCAACGACTCCATGCCGTAGTCGGCCAGAGATATGGCTTGGGCGTTAAACGTATTCGTCTCTACGATGTCGGCGCCGGCTTCGAAATACTGGCGATGGATCTCCTCGATTACGGCAGGCTGTGTGAGGTTCAGTAAATCGTTGTGCCCCCTCAGATCCTTCTTCCAATCCTTGAACCGCTCGCCTCGAAACGAGGCTTCGTCCAGCTTCCGCTGCTGGATCATGGTCCCCATGGCCCCGTCCAGAACCAGAATGCGTTGTTGCAGCAATGTGTGTAGCGATACACTCATACAACCTGTCTCCGCGATCGAACTCATTCCGTTTGTGCAAGAAGTTGCGCCATCATAACCGACAGGTTCTTACACCGGCAAGCAATCCCGATTCCCGAGCCTTGACAGGGGGGGAGACCGCCGATACGATGCCGGAACCAGCTGGAGAGACATTGTGCTCCTGCGCCTTTCCATTCATACCGTCCTTTTATCCCTGCTGGTTGCATCGATCACCGGCATCGGGCTCCAGCCTTCAGACGTCCTCGCCGCAGCCTATTTTGAGGATGGCTACCTCGGGCTGACACAAGCGGAGCTCCATCAAAAACTGGGGAGGCCGCAGGCGGTGCGCGACCGAAAGTCCGCGTTGCGCGTCTTTACCTACTACGCCATTACCGACTGGGATAAGTATTTTCGAAAGCTTGTCTCGCCGGAAAATGGAGAAGACGTCTATACCTTTACACGTGATAACATCGAAGTCCGATATTCGTTCAGCTATACCGTGGATCCCAACGATGAACGTGAGAACCGAACATTATTCGTTCAGCTGGTCGATATTGAATTCTTCCCCGCCGTTCCACTCGCCCAGATCCCCACGCTCATCCCGGAATTTCACCCGTCGGCAGATCCCGCGTCTCCCTCATTCCGTTCGAATACTTGGGTCTTGTTATTTAAAGGAGCCGCATCGCCTCAGGCTCGTTTTATTGTGAAAGAGGCGGCGCGGGACACACTGGAGTGGACCCTGGCTTACCAGCTCTTCGCGTTGCAAGGTCTGCCGGACCTCCTTACAACCACAGCGCGCATCGATCGAGTGGAGATCAGCGCTCAAAGTATCGGTCTTGTGACGCAACGGCAACGGCATACTCATGACCCCATCCTCAATCCCTACTCAGTTGAATTCTCTCAGCAGGCCCCTACCCCTCAACCGTCCCGAGCCCAAAAGATACCTGTCCCAACGTATGCGGAATAGGAATTCTCCCGGGTCACACTTCGCTTCGTCGTGAAGTATGAGCCGCTCGGACTCCTCATTCGCAATCAAGATCGTCTGTCGAGGGAGATCTGAGGCTGGTTAGGGAATCTGCTGGATGCGGTTCTGGTGCTGTTTCTCGGCTTGAGCGGCTTTGGTCTTCATCGCATCCATCGGGCCATCTTTCGATATGTACAGCAAGACCGGTGTGCCAAGACCCAGCATAATCAAAAACCACAAAGCCAGAAGACGGATCGATTGCCCCTTGCTCATGTACATAGCGAGAATCAAAATGATGGCCGCAATTCCAGCATAGGTCAGAATCTGCGACTGCGAAGGAGAGAGCCCGGAGATGCCGGGCACAAAGCTGGAAACCAAACCTTTGAGCCGATCTTCCCAACTTGTCACGCGGGCATGAATCGCGCCCGCAGTTGAAGTGTTCTGGGAGGCACTCGATATCTGCTCGGTCGTTTTGACCCGCGCGCGGTATCGTTCAGGAATGGTGTTAACATTATCTGTGATCACAGGCGTGCCTTGCTCATCGATATAGGAATACATCGTCGTCGCCCATGTTTCGGTTAAGGCCAGTGGCATCATGAAACCGCTCCCGGCAGCCAGAAGCCATATCACAAGAATCCACCGCCCCTGACCACTCCCCTGTTTCGATCCGAAAGTCATCACACACCCAGCATCCATTATATTAATAGCGCCTGCACCATCCAGTATAGCGCACAATCCGTATCGCGCTGATTAATAAAGGGAAACAGGCCGCTTCACTTGACTCTCTTCAATTCACGTTGTTACGATGCACCACGTCATGCACGACACCATCGCGGCTCGTCAAGAATCGATGAACGCCTCTACGACCGATCTGGAAGAATCCACTCCTTTCATCCGCCGCCGCCCGGTTCGGCTTATCATCTACGCCGGGCTTGGACTATTCGTCCTCATCATGGTGGTGTGGCCATTGGTCGCGCAGCTCAAAGACCCGGACTTTCAACAACATATTGCGGAACATCGCGTCATGGTAGGCATGTCGAAAGAGCAGGTGTTAGAGGCATGGGGAGGTCCACAAACGATCAACACGACGTTCACTAAAGAAGGCCTGCGTCGCGAAGAATGGATTTTTGAAGATTGGGAAAATGCCGCGGTGGTGAAGCACCGCTATCTCTACTTTGAAGAAGGGCTGCTTATCGGCGGATGGTTCCAGGGCTCCGGTGAACGGCTCCCCCTTCAGTCTCCGTCGAATCCGCACACGCCAAAACCGCCGCGCTAGCCCGCATTATTCATGACGATTCGTCGCGAAATCGCTGAGC
>CAZVEZ010000011.1:0-32783 GCA_964626135.1 uncultured Nitrospira sp. | reverse complement strand
ATTGAGACCATGGGCAATCGACTCATCTTCGCGAACGCGGCCGACATAGACCTCATCCTTCCCGGCAACCTCCAATGGCATGGGATAGATCTTGTGTGCCGGATCATCATAGAGCAACACACCTGGCGCAGTGGAAAGAATGGCGCGGGCGTCGTTGGCGGATAACTTCCGCTCTGTTTCAATGTTGACGGCTTCCGAATGTCCGACATACACCGGGACCCGCACCGTCGTCGCCGTCACATGAATCGATTGATCGCCCATGATCTTTCTCGTCTCATGCACCATCTTCATCTCTTCCTTCGTATATCCTGACGGCAGAAAATCGTCGATCTGAGGCAGGCAATTGAAGGCGATCTGATAGGGATAGACCTTGGGACTCGCCGACTTGAAGCTCAGCAGGTCTTGGCATTCCGTCATCAATTCATCCATGGCGTCTTTCCCCGTGCCGGAGACCGATTGAAAGGTCGTGACGACAATTCGCTTGATCTTGGCTTCATCATGCAAGGGTTTCAGCGCCACAACCATTTGAATCGTGGAACAGTTCGGATTGGCGATGATGCCCTGGTGTCGCTGAATATCGTGCGCGTTCACTTCCGGCACCACCAGCGGCACGTCAGGCGTCATCCTCCAGGCAGCACTATTGTCGATCACAACCGCACCGGCCTTCACGGCGATCGGGGCAAACTCTCGACTCAGATCCGCCCCGGCAGAAAACAGGGCAATGTCCACGCCGGCAAACGAATCTTTCGTCAACACTTCAATGGGTACCTCGTTTCCCTCGAATATCACCGTACCACCGGCCGAACGAGCTGAGGCAAGTGGGACGAGACGTATGATGGGAAACTTCCGCTCCTCGAGCACCTCAATCATTTCTGTGCCGACCGCCCCGGTCGCACCGACGACCGCCACGACATATGCTGGTTTCTTTTTCAACATGAGCGTCGTTTCTACCTACAGTACGATTTCGCGAATGCGATGATTGAATGTATCAGCGACAAGCACATGCCCTGCACGATCCAGCACAATGCCGAACGGGTAACTCAAGCCGGCATTGAGGGCTGTTCCCTCATCGCCTCCGTAGTGTGCGACACCAACCCCGGCAATGCGCTCAATCAGCCCGGTGATTCGATCCCATCGCCGCACCAGATGATTGTCGGAATCGGTCACGTACAAATTTCCCTCTTCATCCAACGCAATTCCCGATGGCCGGGAGAGACTGCTGCTGGGCGGTTCATCTGGCCCCTGGTATCGATATTCACCCCCGTCTCCTACCACAGTGTGTATGATACCAGTGACGGGATCAACCGCACGAATCCTTCCGTTAAAACTATCGGCGATAAATAACGTACCGTCCGGCGCAAGGGCCAATCCACCAGGGCCGGCAAGACCGGTTTCCGTTGCAGCCACATCATCTCCATTATAGGCAGCCGTTCCTGTCCCTGCGACTGTACGGATCACTCCGGTGGACAAATCCACAGCCCTCACGCGATTGTTGTTCTGGTCGGCAATATAGAGGATGCCCCCGTCACTCACCGCTAAAGCAGCCGGTTCATTCAACCCAGCTTCCACTGCCAGTCCTCCGTCACCTGAGCACCGAGGTTGGCCCAGACCTGCGACTGTCGTGATGATTCCTGTCAGCGCATCCACACGTCGCACCCGATGGTTCAACGTGTCCGCTATGTAGAGATGTCCCGACCGATCGACCACAACCGCGGTTGGAAAATTCAGCAGCGCATGGCCCGAAGAACCACCGTCGCCGCTGAAGCGTTTGACTGGCGCGGTACCGGCCAGAACATAACGAACAGTCCCACTCAAGTCCGTCTGTTGAGTAAAGGCATGCGACGATCCGCTGCCGCTATCGGCAAGAGGGTCATCATCCTTTCGCTCCGTCACTGGAACAAGTGAGTCGGGTATCACCTCGGATGCAGCCCTCTGAATCTGACCCGCTACCGTTCTGATGCATCGGGTCTTCCTGTCGATCTTGCGAACCACATGATTCTCGGAGTCGGCGATGAAGAGGTTACCCTCTCCATCGAGCGTGAGATTCTTGGGCTCATTCAGACATGCAGCACGGGCCTCAGCTCCGTCACCGGACCACCCGGAGTCTCCGGAACCGGCAAGAGTCCTGATCACGCCAGCTCTGAGATCTGTACGCATGTGGCTCACGTATGCGCTTAGCTCAGGTTTCGTTGAATGGCCTCGCCCATTTCTGTCGTCGTGACAAGGCGCGTACCCGGACTATGTATATCTTTGGTGCGATAGCCGAGATCGAGCGTTTTCACAATCGCCTGTTCAATGGCTGCGGCTTCTTTATCCAACTTGAACGCGTAGGATAGCATCATGGCCGCTGAGGCGATCGTCGCAATAGGATTAGCCACATTCTTCCCTGCGATGTCCGGCGCGCTACCGTGAATCGGCTCGAACAGTCCGACCTGCGCGCCGATACTGGCCGACGGCAACATGCCAATGGAGCCGGTCAACATCGCGGCTTCATCACTCAGAATGTCACCGAATATATTGTTGCAGAGCATGACATCGAACTGCCGCGGGTTGCGCACCAGTTGCATCGCCGCATTGTCGACGTAGATGTGGCTTAACTCCACATCCTGATAGCCTTTTTTATGGACATCCGTGACCACACGACGCCAGAGTTCGGATGACTCCAGCACATTTGCTTTATCGACGGACATCACTTTTTTACGGCGTTTTCTCGCCGCTTCGAACGCCACTTTCGCGATGCGCTGGATTTCTTCTGTAGTATAGATCTCGGTGTTGATGCCTCGTTCACTCCCATTCGGCAGCTTCTCTATCCCTTTGGGCTTTCCGAAATAGATGCCACCGGTCAGTTCACGAATGACGAGGATGTCGATCCCCTCAATCACCTCGCGTTTCAATGTGGAGGCGTCGGCCAGCATCGGATACAACTTTGCCGGGCGCAAATTTGCGTAAAGGCCCAGATGCTCCCGCAATCCCAGCAACGCGCGCTCCGGGCGCAAGCTATACTCCAGCCCCTCCCACTTCGGCCCGCCGACCGCGCCGAGCAGCACCGCATCGCTCTGCTTAGCCAAAGTCAGGGTCTCCTGCGGGAGCGGGACGCCGACTTTATCGATGGCTTGCCCGCCAATATCACCGGAAAGAAACTCGAACATGTGCCCGAATTTCTCAGCCACAGCTTTCAGCACTTTTACGGCTTCAGGGACGATCTCTCGACCCACCCCATCACCGGCTAGTACGACTATCTTCGCCTTCACAGACCACTCTCCCTCTTTGTGAGTTATGACCGCACCAGCCTCTATTCCAGAACCTCTTCGTCCTCTGGCCGCCAAGCAGGATCGACCAGGCAGAGGAACTCGATGGCGGTGGGTCCACTATTTTCCAGAGACTGCTTGCCTCCCGGTGGCACATAGACGACGGAACCTGGTTTTATCGCAACAACCAGGTCATCCACGGTCAATCGCCCATGACCGGCGATAATGTAGTAGACCTCTGAAGACGTCAGCCTGTGCCACTTGGACCGACCGCCGGGAGCCAATGTTCCATGCGCCACACTATACCCGAGCGCAAGCGGTTGTTTCGCAGGATGCAGAAGCTCTCGCAGAACGGTATGATCGCCGGCCAAAAACTCCGGACGATCTGCCAGGGTGACATGAAGCACAACACACC
Source organism: uncultured Nitrospira sp. (assembly GCA_964626135.1). Classification (GTDB taxonomy): domain Bacteria; phylum Nitrospirota; class Nitrospiria; order Nitrospirales; family Nitrospiraceae; genus Palsa-1315. The sequence goes on along the minus strand of CAZVEZ010000011.1, from coordinate 29,120 downwards.
TCACAGCCAACGACACTATTCTGGTCTCAGACCGGAGCCGATGACTCTACCGTGGGCACTTTCTTTAAATCAAGCGTACGTTATGTTCGCCCTGCGCCTGTTTTCCGGCCAGGTATGACAGCTTGTTCAACGCGTTGAGATAGGCCCGAGCAGAGGCCATGATGATATCTGTATCGGCCCCATGGCCTGAGACGGTGCGGCCGTCTTCCTGAACCCGGACCGAGACTTCGCCCTGGGCGTCGGTCCCGCCGGTGATGGCCTTCACGACATACATGAGAAGCGTACTCTTTGTCTTCGTCATTGCGGCAATCGTCCGATAGACTGCATCAACCGGCCCATCTCCCGTCCCAGTCTGGGCAAGTATGTGCCCGTCGATCTCGAGCTCGACCGTCGCAGTCGGCACCTGATTCGTCCCGCTGGCCACATGGAACGATTTCAGCGCGATCCGATCGGCCATTTTTGCCAGCTCTTCTGACACAATGACTTCGAGATCCTCCTCATAGATCTCCTTCTTTTGATCGGCCAACTTTTTGAACCGCTCGAACGCATGGTTCACTTCCTCGTCCGAGAGCGTATACCCCAACTCCACCAGCCTCTGCCGAAACGCGTGTCTGCCTGAAAGCTTTCCCATAACCATCTTGCTTTCAACCAGTCCAATCGTCTCCGGCCGTATTATTTCATAGGTCGTCTTGTCCTTCAGCAGCCCGTCTTGGTGAATTCCGGATGTATGGGCAAAGGCATTTGCCCCGACAATCGACTTGTTTGGCTGCACGACCATACCGGTGATCTTGCTCACCAAGCGACTGGTCTTCGAGATCTCTTCGGTGCGAATCTTTGTGTCGGCTTGATAAAAATCTTTTCTGGTCCGAAGACCCATGACAATTTCTTCCAGCGCTGTATTCCCTGCCCGTTCACCGATCCCATTGACCGTGCATTCGACTTGGCCGGCCCCTTCAAACACCGCCGCCAAGCTGTTCCCGACAGCGAGCCCGAGATCGTTATGACAATGGACGGAGATCACCGCTTTCGCACTGTTTGACACCTGCTCGCGAATCCCACGAATGAGCCTGCCGAATTCTTGTGGCACCGCATAACCGACCGTATCAGGGATATTGATCGTCCCGGCCCCTGCGGCAATCACCGCTTCAATCACTTCATAGAGAAACGCGGGATCGGAACGACTGGCATCCATCGGTGAAAACTCCACATCGTCCACATAGCCCCGCGCCCGTTGAACCATCTCGACTGCCCGTTGTTTCGCCTCGTCGCGTGTCATTCTGAACTGGTGCTTCAAGTGAATATCCGAGGTCGAGAGAAACGTATGGATACGGACCTTTGGGGCCCCTTTCAACGCCTCCCAGGCTCGATCGATATCCTCTGGACGCGCCCGGGCCAAACTGCAAATCGTCGGTCCCTCGACTTCCTGCGCGATCCGATGCACCGCGGTAAAATCTCCCGGTGAACTATAGGCAAATCCAGCCTCGATGATATCGACTCCCAAGCGTGCCAGCTGCTTCGCCACCATGATTTTCTCTTCCACATTCATGCTGGCGCCTGGAGATTGCTCCCCATCGCGCAAGGTCGTATCAAAAATCTTGATCATCCGTGTCATGCTTTCACCTCTCTTTGGTTCAGGCTGCTCAAAACGATCGTCCAATAAGGCCGCAGGTGCAGAAGACGCCACAGGCGTACCCTCTGGGATACGGTGAGGATGTCTTCAAGCCGAGAACGAAGCTGGCGGTTGTTTGAGCAGTCTGCAAAAACACAAAAGCCTCCATCCCTACGCCCAGGGACGGAGGCTTCAGAAGCCCCGTGGTACCACCCTGATTCAGCCATGAACAGCGCGTTGCAGTTCACAGCCCTTCATTACGCCCTGTCACGGGGGCGAATCGGAATCCATTACTCGGATTTCACGGACTCTGGCTCAGAGGCGAGTTCGGCGCCGCACAGGCTGGTTTGCACCATGCACCAGCTCTCTTACCGCTGTACGAATCGCGTACTACTCCTCTTCGAGGCCACGATCACTTCGATTCAATCACCGACTGCGCAGTCTTAGACGACGGGCGCTTCCCGGCCATCTTGGACAGAAGCCCGATGAGCCGTTCTGCCGGACCGAGCAACGCATACCCGGCAAAAATGACAAAGAGCATCACTTGAGGCCAGGCAGCTATGAGCATGAGCGCCAAGATACCCCACACAAGGTAGGTAATGTGCTGACCGCCGCGGAACTTCATGTCCTTAAAGCTCCGATACTTGATCGTGCTCACCATCAAGAATGAAAGTGTCAACGTAATAATCAGAACGAGCATGGGTTTCACTTCCGTTCCGATCCTCACGCTATAGTGGTCGAATATCACCAACGACGCCACGACTCCTGCCGCCGCAGGAATAGCCAACCCGGTAAAGTATTTGCCGTCAGCCACGGATGTCGTCGAATTAAATCGTGCCAACCGGACTGCACCCATCGCCACATATGCAAACATCACCGCCATACCGAACATGCCCTGTCCGCTTAATGCCCAGGAATATATCAAGAGACCCGGAGCCACTCCGAACGACACTACGTCGGACAACGAGTCGTACTCAAAGCCGAAATGGCTGGTACTGTTCGTCAGCCTTGCGGACTTTCCATCGAGAATATCGAAAATCATCGCCACCAGAATTGCGACCGCTGCGACCATGTAATCTGCATTGAATACGGACAGCATCGAAAAGACGCCGCACAAGAGATTCCCTGTCGTAAAAAGATTCGGAATTAAATGCATAGCGGCTTTGCGCCGTTTCCCATCCTTTCCGAACGATTGACGAAGTCCATTGGCTTTCATGGCAATTCTCCCAAGATGGTCTCCCCACCTTTGACTCGATCGCCGACTGCAACTTTGACGACCGTTCCAAGAGGAAGAAACGTATCCATCCGCGATCCAAACCGAATCAAGCCGAACCGTTCACCGCGCACAGCCCGATCTCCCGGTGAAATCCAACAGACAATCCTTCTGGCAATCAACCCGGCCACCTGCACACACAGCACCTTTCCACCCTCGACTGTCCGGATCATCAGGGCATTTTGCTCGTTCACCACCGTCGCATCCGGCCTGCTGGCCACGCGAAATAAACCCGGTTGATACCGAACTTCCTCGACGACTCCTTCACAAGGGATCCGATTGATGTGCACATCGAACACATTCAAGAAGATAGTGAGGCGGATGCTGCGGTCCTTAATAAATCGTGGCTCGAACTCTTCTTCGATAGCGATCACTTTCCCGTCTCCGGATGCCACAACAAGCCGAGGTCCCTGAGGAACCACCCGGGAAGGATTGCGAAAGAACCAGGAGACGAAAAGCGTCAGGACCGACGCCCCGACCGCCACAATAATCCAGCCTAGCCATACTGCAAGCAGTGTAATGCCGACAGCAGCCCCGATGAAAGGAATTCCTTCTTTGGCAAACGGAATGCCGACCGCACGATCTGCCACAGAGTCTCCATCCTCAGTTTTTGTTTTTATCGACCAATGTGTCCTTCTTCAGCCAGGGCATCATTGCCCGCAGCCGCCCCCCGACCTCTTCGATGGGATGGGCCTCACCTCTAGCCAGCAACGCGTTGTAGACTGGGCGGTTCGCCTGATTCTCCAGCACCCACTCTTTGGCAAACTGGCCTTGCTGAATCTCACCCAAGATTCTCTTCATTTCTTGCTTGGTCTGATCGGTCACGATCCGAGGACCGCGCGTGATATCACCGTACTTGGCCGTCGTACTGATGGAATACCGCATATTGGCGATACCGCCCTGATAGATCAAATCCACGATCAATTTTACCTCGTGCAGGCACTCGAAATAGGCCATCTCCGGGGAATAGCCAGCTTCCACGAGCGTCTCGTATCCGGCCTGGATAAGGGACGTAAGCCCCCCACAGAGGACAACCTGCTCGCCAAACAGATCCGTCTCGGTTTCTTCTCGAAAATTAGTTTCGATCACACCGGCTCGCCCGCCCCCAATCGCGCTGGCATAGGCAAGACCTACCTGCTTGGTTGTTCCGCTTGGATCTTGATGAATCGCAAGCAAACACGGCACCCCGCTGCCCTTTGTATACTCCGACCGAACAAGATGGCCCGGCCCCTTGGGAGCAACCATAAACACATTGACCATCGCAGGTGGCACAATCTGTCCAAAATGAATATTAAAGCCGTGGCCAAACGCTAGAGAAGACCCCGGCTTCAGATTCGGAGCGATATCCTGCTTGTAGATAGCCGCTTGCGCTTCGTCCGGCGCAAGGATCATTACGACATCAGAGGCCTTGACCGCATCGGCCACCGGCATGACTTTCAGCCCACTTTGCTCTGCCTTCTTCCATGAGGCGCCCTCGCGCAGCCCAATGATCACACTCACACCGCTCTCTTTCATGTTGAGCGCATGAGCATGCCCCTGACTGCCATAGCCAATCACCGCCACTTTCTTATTTCGGATCTGTTGAATATCGGCATCTTTATCGTAATAGATCTTCATCGATCGCTCCTAGGTAACAACCATCTTCTGTAGACCAAACTGATGTGGACGATGAGCCCGGTAAGAGACTATTCGCGGGCCATCTTTTTCACCTGCACACCCGCTGGTCGAATCGACTCGCGGGCGACCGCAACCCGACCGGTCCGTGTAAGTTCCTTGATTCCAAGGGGTTGGAGAAGATTGATAATCGCTTCGATTTTTCGTGGATCCCCGGTCACTTCGATGGTGTACGTCGCTGAGGTGGAATCGATGACGTTGGCCCGGAAAATATCGGCGATCCGTAACGCTTCTGCACGATCTTCCTGCCGCGTGTGCACCTTGATGAGCGCCGTCTCTCGTGAGACGAAGTCGCTCTCATTCAAGTCCACAACCTTAATCACGTCGATAAGTTTATTGAGTTGTTTGACGATCTGCTCGATGATCCGTTCGTCTCCGGACGTGACAATGGTCATCTGAGACATGGAGGGGTCGAGTGTCGGCGCCACGGAGAGACTTTCAATGTTAAATCCCCGACCGCTGAACAAGCCGGCAACGCGGGACAACGAACCGAACTTATTCTCCACAGTGATCGAAATAATATGCTCCATATCCGGCATGACTCCTGGCACTGTCGATTAGGCCGTGAGGATCGTGTCTGAATCTTTGGGAGCTATTTGCTTCGCTCCAGGCTGCTTGTTTTTCAATGCCGGCGGATCTTCTAAAATCATTTCATGGTTACAGCCACCGGCGGGAATCATCGGATAGACATTTTCATAGGGATACGTCGGCACGTCGACAATCACCGGTTTGTTCACCGCGATCATCTCCTTGATGACGGCATCGATGTCAGATGGCGAGTTGGCCCTGAGCCCGACCCCTCCATAGGCCTCCGCCAGCTTCACAAAGTCAGGAGTTGTCTCAAGATAACTTGAGGCATACCGACCCTCGTAAAACAGGTCTTGCCACTGCCTGACCATGCCATGGAACCGGTTGTTGAGCACGATAATCTTGACCGGCAACTTATGCACCACCGCCGTCGCCATTTCTTGCATATTCATCTGGACACTGCCATCGCCGGCGATGCAGAGGACTAGTCGACCGGGAAACGCCGCCTGCGCCCCCATGGCGGCGGGAAATCCAAAGCCCATGGTGCCAAGCCCCCCCGAGGTCAACCAGCGATTCGGCTTCGCTAACTTAAAGTACTGGGCGGCCCACATCTGATGCTGCCCGACATCGGTCGACACGATTGGGTCCCGGTCTTTCGTAAGGTCATAGAGACGCCTGATGACATGCTGCGGCTTGATAGGCCCATCCGCTTCTTGTTGATAGGCCAGAGGATGTGCCTGTTGCCATTCGCGAATCTGACTCCACCAGGCCTTGCGCAGTTCTTTCTGATCACCGTTCACCGTGGCACGAAGGATCTGAATCAACTCACGAAGCACATTCTTACAGTCGCCGACGATGGGGATATCGACGTTGACATTCTTCCGGATCGAAGTCGGATCAATATCGATGTGGATGACCTTGGCGTGCGGACAAAATTCCGACACTTTTCCGGTAACACGATCATCGAATCTCGCGCCGATGGCAACGACAAGATCGGAGTAGTGCATCGCCATGTTTGCCCAATAGGTTCCATGCATTCCCAACATGCCCAAAGACTGTGGATGTTCGCCAGGGAAGGCTCCAAGACCCATGAGCGTCATGTCAACCGGCATATGAGTCAATTCAGCCAACTCCACCAATTCCTGCGACGCGCCAGAAAAAATTACGCCTCCGCCAACATACAGCACCGGCTTCTTTGCCTTCGTCATGGCCTCAGCCGCTTGCTTGATCTGCCACTTATTCCCTTCGTAGACTGGGTTGTAACTACGGATCGAGACGGAACTCGGATAGGTGAATTCCGTCTTATCCATGGATACATCTTTCGGAATGTCTACTAACACAGGGCCTGGACGCCCGGTTGTCGCGATGTAGAAGGCTTCCTTGATCGTCGTCGCCAATTCAGCCACATTTTTCACAAGAAAGTTGTATTTAGTACAGGGGCGGCTCAAGCCGACATTGTCGGCTTCTTGGAATGCATCATTTCCGATAAGATTAGTCGGGACTTGCCCACTGAAACAGACCAAGGGCACAGAATCCATGTAAGCGTCTGCCAATGCCGTGATCACGTTCGTCATCCCGGGCCCAGAGGTCACAAGACACACTCCAGCTTTACCGGTCGCCTTGGCATAGCCCTCCGCCATATGCCCTGCACCCTGTTCATGACGAGTGAGAATCACCTCAATATCCTTCTGCTGATGAAGCATGTCAAAAATCTTCAGAACGACCCCACCTGGAAGCGCAAAAATCGTCTTCACGCCTTCCCGTTTGAGGCATTCGATGAAAATCTCAGCACCTGTGAGCTTCATGACAGGACCTCCATCCATCCCACCCACCGGAAACAATCCGGCAAAGGAGTCAGGATAATACGCTGCACCGCATCTTGTCACTGTGACCAGACACGGCTTCCACGCTCACTCCTCAGAACATTCTGAAAAATCAGGGGAGAATGACGTGTGATCCTATCACCACGTGTTTCCACTCGTCAATAGTATCGCCCGGTCAGATCCTCTCTCTGACAGTCCGCCTCCTCACATGATACCCTCCATATCCGACTTCGTTTACTCGGAATGACGCTTCTATGAACTTGCCTATCCGCGTGACAATTCTATCTCGCAAAGACTGCCATCTGTGCGAAGCCGTATACCGAATTGCGCTACAGCTTCGGTCAGAACTACACATCGAAACGCGCATGATGTCTATCGAGAACGACAGGGTATTGATGGAGCGCTATGGAACAAGGGTCCCCGTCATCCTACTCGACGAAGTCGAACACTTCACAGTGGTGGTGTCGGAAGGGGAACTACGCCGAGCGATAAAAAAAGCGCGGTGGAGAAGATCTATAAGCCGGATTCTGTCCCGCCTGGGATTTGCTCCCAAACGGCGATGATCATTTCTCTGGGATTCGAGTTACCTCGAACCTCAAGCGACCTACCCGAAGACCTCGGCCGGGCCAGCCGGTCGCCGACTCTCTGACGAAAGCCGACAGATGTCTTCCTATTTGGCCTTGCATCGGGCGACGCTTACCATGCCGGTGATGTCACCACCACCGCGGTGGGCTCTTACCCCACCATTTCACCCTTACCTGAGCCACAACGACCGGATCGGAATCCTATCGTTCGGCCATCGGCGGTTTGTTCTCTGTGGTGCTGGTGTCGGATCGCTCCGCCTGGGAATTATCCAGCGCCCTACCCTTGAAGTCCGGACTTTCCTCCCAAAGCGTTACCGCTTCAAGCGATCACCCGATCTTCTCCCTCACGCAAATGTACTATAGGGCTGCATGATCACGCTTTCAAGGGCACACTACGAAATCTGTGCCTTACTGCCCTGAGGGTAACAGTGCCGCAGGCACAGGCGGCTTGGTCTGAAAAATGGCCATGGCCTCCGGCATCCACTTTTTCAGCTGAGCAATGCGGGTTTCATGGCTGGGATGCGTAGACATAAACTCCGACGGAGCGCCGCCACCGGACATCTGTCCCATCCGTTCCCACAAAGCGATGGACTCGCGCGGGTCATATCCGGCATCTGCCGCGAGTAGAATTCCTACATAATCCGCTTCCGATTCATGTTTTCGACTGAAGGGCAATAAGATCCCTACCTGCGCACCCGCACCAAGGGCTGCCATCGCGGCCTGAGATAGCATCCCTCCATCGCCAGCTGCTCCCGCCGCAGCTCCTGCAACCTGCAATGCCGCATTCGTCAGCTGGCCCTGGCTCATCCGTTCTGCCCCATGCCTAGCCAAGGCATGGACGACTTCATGCCCCATGACGGCGGCCAGCCCTGCCTCAGTCTTGGCCATGGGAAAGATGCCGGTATAGACTGCCATCTTCCCGCCAGGCAGTGCAAACGCATTTGCCGTCTTATCATCTTTGATGACGGTCACTTCCCACTGAAACTGCTGCGCCATCTCGGCATATTTCGATCGCTTCGCTGCCTCGACAATCCGAGCAACAACCCGCTTGACCGGTTCGACCTCACGCGGATCTTGCGAGAGCCGCATCTTAGGGTCGCTTTTCACCTGATCGTAAGCTTGCGCGCCCATTTGCATTTCCTGCGACACGGAGGTTATCAGCAACTGCGACCGTCCGGTGTAAGGATTGGTTTCGCACCCTACCAACGAGACGAGCGCCATCCACGCCATCAGAACGAACGCCGACTGTGAACGCCGGTTCACCTTACGCATCGAACGCCCCCTCTTTTCAATTTGATTCTGTCGATTCCGATGAAATTGACCGTCCCAGATCGGTCTGTTAGATTACCGCGTCTCTTTAAGATTTTCTACCAGGACCCTTTGCCTGTGACCGACAAGACGCCGCGCACCTCGATCGATCGCATCGGCATCGACGAGTCCGGCAAAGGAGACTATTTTGGCCCTCTGGTCATTGCTGCTGTCTTTGTCGACGCCACCACACAGAGTGAACTGGCTCTCATGCAAGTCCGGGACAGTAAAAAAATCTCCGACGGCCGTATTCTCAACATGGCGCCCGATATTCGAATGATCTGCCCTCACAGCATCATTGCAATCGGCCCGCAACGATACAACGAATTGTATGCGAAGATCCGAAACTTAAATCGCCTATTAGCCTGGGGACATGCCAAAGCTCTGGAGACCCTCTTAAGCACAGTCTCATGCGAGCGCGCAATCGCGGATCAGTTCGGCGACAAACGGTTAATTTTGGATGCCCTGCAAGAGAAGGGACGCACCATTGTCCTCGAACAACGGCATAAGGCCGAGTCCGATCTCGCTGTGGCCGCCGCTTCGATCCTGGCCCGTGCGGAGTTCCTTCTCCGATTAAAACGCCTTTCGGATGAGGCCGGCACGACGTTGCCCAAAGGGGCCTCATCCGCTGTTGAACTGGCTGGACGCATGGTCGTGAAAAAGCATGGAGAGGGACGACTCGGATCAGTCGCAAAACTGCATTTCAGAACAACTCAGGCTGTTTTGGGAAATACCGATTAAACCGACTCGCCAATCTCAAGGACCGACGTCTTCTCGAGATCGGGGCCAGCCGTGGTTTCGACAGGAATTTGCCCGTCCCAGTACAACATCCGACGGCAATAGGGACAGGTGTGGAGATCTTGCGAGAGTTTTACCTCTGCGATCAGCTGCGGAGGAAGCTGAAGGCGGCATCCGGAACAGATCCCCTCTTTGATCTCGGCAAGAGGTTGATCCTTCCGCGCCGCCTTGATCGTGTTATAGCGGTTGAGGAGCCCTTTCTCGACATGAGCCGAACGGGCTTGCTGCTGCGCTTCGAGATCAGTCAACTCTGCTGAGAGTGTGCGATCGAGTTCATCGAGCGCCTGTTTCCCCTCCGTAAAGGTCTTTTCGGTGGCGCAAAGTTTCTCTTGTGCTTCCTTCGCCGTACGCTGCAGTTGTTCGATCTTCTCCATACTCAGCAAAATTCTCTCTTCGATGTCTCCTCGCTTCCTGTTGGCTACTTCGATTTCAAAGAGATGCGCCTGGTATTCCTTGTTGGATTTCAATTCGGACAGCCGCGACTTCATTTTCTCGGTGTGCGCCTCATGCGCTTCGAGATCTTGCTCGTGCGACCGCCGTTCCTTTATAAGATTCTCCACCGAGACATTGGTTTGTTGATATAGCTGCCGGGCTTCTCGAAGGGGGGCTTCAATCGCTTGGCGACGTTCCGGAATTCTTCGGCGCTGGTCCTTGATCTCCGTGATACGGAGATCTACCTTCTGCAACTCGATCAGAGGGGAGAGGTTCTGGCTCAACGCGCTCCTATCACTAATGCTCGGAACAACGATCTCGATCAATGTGCTCCACAACCCTGGTGGGCCCACTAGGACTTGAACCTAGGACCAGCTGATTATGAGTCAGCCGCTCTAACCACCTGAGCTATGGGCCCGATCAGGCGGATGACTCTCTCGCGCCTGACCCGCAGACACGAACACATAATTTTAGGCTGCCCGGAGAGCGGTGTCAAATCCTGTGAAACATTCCATGGCGCATCACAGACTTTCCACGAAGCTACGCAGCTTCTTACTCCGACTCGGATGACGCAGCTTGCGCAAGGCCTTGGCCTCAATCTGCCGGATACGTTCGCGAGTCACTTCGAAATCCTGGCCGACTTCTTCTAGAGTATGGTCGGTGGCTTCGCCGATACCGAATCGCTTCCGCAAAACTTTTTCCTCCCGTGGCGTCAGTGTTTCCAATGCGCTGTTGATCTGGCGCTGGAGGTCGTACCGGATCGCCGCCTCTAAAGGCGACACTGCCTTCTTGTCCTCGATAAAATCGCCCAAATGGCTGTCCTCTTCCTCACCAATCGGAGTCTCCAGAGAAATCGGCTCGCGAGCAATTTTCAAAATCTTCCGCACCTTGTCAAGCGGCAGATCCATCCGTTCGGCAATTTCCTCCGGCGTCGGTTCGCGCCCTAGTTTCTGGACCAGATGACGGGAAGTCCGGATCAGCTTGTTGATCGTCTCAATCATATGCACCGGAATACGGATTGTCCGTGCTTGATCGGCAATTGCGCGGGTAATCGCCTGGCGAATCCACCAGGTGGCATAGGTGCTGAACTTGTAGCCGCGCTTGTACTCGAACTTATCGACGGCCTTCATCAGGCCGATATTACCCTCCTGGATCAAGTCGAGGAATTGGAGTCCGCGGTTCGTGTACTTCTTGGCAATGCTGACAACGAGACGAAGATTGGCTTCAACCAGTTCGGCTTTCCCGCGTTTGACCTTGTCTTCCGCCACATCCAGATGCTTAACCGCATCTTTAATCTCTTCCGCGGACACCAGGGCCTCTTCTGTTTCAAGTACTCTGATCCGACCCTTCGCAGCCTGGTATAATTTTTTAATGTCGTGAAGGGCCTCTTCCGAACAGCTCGTCTTGCGTTTGACGGCGAGGAAGTCTTTCCGTTCACGGCAGAGCTTCAGAAGGGCTTCAGCACCTGCCTCACCGCTGATCCCGAGTCTCCGCTGGCAACTGACAATCTCTCGCTCCGCTGTCCGGATCTGAATCGCCAGGTCCCTCACTCGTTGCACCATTCGATCTTTCAACACGCCATGCAAGTTGACGGACTCCATTTTCTCCACGACCTGATCGCGAATCGTATCGATCTGCTTCTTAATTTTCTTCTGTTTTACCGGATCACTGTTGGCGTGCCGAGCCACTTCATAGAGACTCTTGAGCGACGTCGAGATCTTCCGGACAGAGTTCAGCCCTTCGAGCGTCTTGACCCGAAGCTCTTCATAGTCCCGTTGAATTTGTTCTTCTTCGAACTCCTCCTCGGTTTCGACGATCGGAACGATCTCTCGCACGTCGATGGTCCCACTCTTGAGTTGATCGCACAGTGCGAGGACGAACTCAATCGTCATCGGCATCCCATAAATCACCGAGGCGATGTCCTTTTTCCCTTCTTCGATGCGTTTGGCGATCTCGATTTCTCCCTCGCGACTCAGCAACGCGACACTGCCCATCTCTTTGAGATAGAGTCGGACCGGATCGTCGGTCCGGCTGAGTGCTCCCGGAGTGAGATCAATCTCCTTCTCTTCTTTTTCATTCTCCTCCCCGGTGCCAACTTCGCCGTCAGCGTCCTCAGCGTCGTCGCTTGCCTCCTCAGAGTCCCGAGCTTTCCTGATCCGCTCCCCTTCCGGGGCATCGACAATCTCGATATCCATCTCGCCGAACATCGTCATAATGCTGCCGAATTGCTCGGAGGAGACCACTTCAGCTGGCAACGTGCTATTCAGCTCGTCGTAGGTTAAGAAGCCCTTCTCTTTCCCCATCGAGATCAGCTTCTTCACCTCACCGAGCAACTCTGGTTTCGCCATGACTACTCCTTCACTAAAGCCAAAATCCCGGTGGGAGGCCGACCGGCTTTTTGCATTCGCAATTGATTCACTTGTGCATTCAACACCCGCGCATCCTCCACACGGCCTTCGCGTTCAGCAGCTTTGAGTCGCGCGATGAGATCTCGAAGCGCAGCCTCAGCCCGCTTCCGATCCAACGTTTCCAGGCATCCGGCGACGTGAGCCCTCACGTCATCGAAATGATCCTCCCGCATAGACAGCTCGGTTGCCAGCGACCCGCAATCCGGATGATTGACAACCGCGTCCAGCAACAACCTGAGTCCGACCCGGCCGTCTCGATCGCGATATTTCAGCGCCATCTCGACGAGGAGCCGGCAGGCCGGAACGGAAAAGGCCTCGGGCAGTAGTCGTTGCATATCATCCGGCGTCAGATGCCCATGCAGCAGCAAATACACCAGATCCCGTTCTTCGCTCGCCCCCTTGAACGTCGTCGGTCTGGCGCCAGCCGATTGAACGGCCGCCGGTCGACGTCCTTCCGACTGCACCAACGCCGGATACCGCTCGATCAATCGCTGCTGGCTGATCCCCAGTCGTTCCGCGACGACACGAATCCGCTCCTCCCGTTCGATCGGATGCTCGCTTTTTTGCAGAATCCGTAACACATCATCCACACTGCGGATACGCCCCTCAATCGTCCCGGACTCCGCCATACTCAAACAATGCTCGAGGGAAAAATCCAAGAGGCTTGGAGACTGCTCCTCCAACCGAGCGAAAGCCTCCGGCCCTTCCTTCCGCACATACGTGTCAGGATCCTCTCCAGCCGGCAATGTGACGACTTTCACCCCGATCCCGCTGTTCACAAACAGATCAAGCCCCCGCAATGCGGCACGAACCCCCGCCTGATCCGGATCGAACAACAGCACGGCTTTCGAGGCAAACCGTCTCAACACCTGAATATGTTCTGCCGTCAGCGCGGTCCCTAGTGTTGCAACTGTATGGGTCAGTCCAGCTTGGTGCAGCGCGACTGCATCAAAATACCCTTCCACCACAATGACGGTCTTCAGCCGAGCGGCCGCTTCCCGCGCAAGATCCAATGCATAAAGCGTCTGCCCCTTCTTGAACAAGGGCGTATCCGGAGAATTCAGGTACTTCGGAGTCCCGTCGCCGAGAATACGACCGCCAAAACCGACGACCCGCTTACGTAAATCCGTAATAGGAAACATCACGCGGGCACGAAACCGATCGTAGGCCCCGGACGCATGTTCACGCGCCACGGTCAATCCCGCAGCGGCCAAATCACTCTGAGCAAAACCCTGCTTGCTCAGCGCCTTGATGAGCCCATCCCACTCTGCAGGCGCACATCCAATTTCAAATCGATCGATCGTCCCAGCCTGAATGCCCCGACTGGCCAGGTAATCTCGTGCCGTCGCACCGAGTGCCCTATCCTGCAAATTCTGTTGGAACCATACCGTCACCGCCCGATTGAGCGGTTCAAGGCGACTCGCCTGCGCCGCTTGTGGCCCCGCGCTCGGCCCGCTGTCCGGCACGTCGATTCCAAACTTTTGTCCGAGTTCACGAACCGTCTCAGGGAAATTTGCGCCGGTGATCCGCATCAAGAACATAAACACATTGCCGCCCGCGCCGCATCCGAAACAATGAAAGATCTGACGGGAAGGACTGACCGTGAAGGAGGGCGATTTTTCTTGATGAAAGGGACAGAGACCTTTCAAGTTCTGGCCTACCCGGGTAAGGCTCACATGATGCCCAACGACCTCGGCAATATCGACCCGATCTCTGACTTGATTGATCACATCTTCAGAAATCAGACCTCGGCCCACGGGAGTCGCGGCTCCTATTTCCCCACCTGGCACGGGTGAGAAAGATAAACGTAAGTGGTCGTAAAATAGACCGGTTAGGCTAACAGACGGAAGAGAAATCTGTCAACGTCGTGAAACGACGCTACCAAAGACGCTACCCAGGAGGCCACGTGAGATGGCGCCCACCCAGAACATGGAGATGAAGATGAAATACGCTTTGGCCGCCATGTACCCCGGTATTGATGACAAGGCGATACCCGGCATCGGCAATCTTCTTCTCTTTTGCGACCGTATTACCGGCCAGCAGCAGACGTCCAAGCAGCGCGACGTCCGAATCTTGAAGCTCGGCAATCGAGGTCACATGCTTTCGTGGGATGACCAGCGTATGCGTCGGCGCTTGAGGTTTGATGTCGTCGAATGCAACCACCAATTCGTCTTCATAGACGAGCGCTGCGGGAATGGTTCGTGCGGCAATTTTGCAAAAGAGACACTCGCTCATGAGGTGGATCCCTTTCTCAACCCCGACTTCCCGAACCGAGTCGCCAACTCCTGATAGACGTCTTGAAGTGTGATGCCGTGGTATCCCAGCGCTACTAACGTATGGAAAAGTAGGTCCGCTGTTTCATAGACAATTTCGTTCTTCTTCCCGCCCTTCCCTGCAATCGCCACTTCGCCGGCTTCCTCGACGACTTTCTTCAGGATTCGATCGACGCCACCCTCCAATAACTTGGAAGTGTAGGACTCGCTCGAAGGCTGACGTTTGCGCTCTTGGATCATCTGGTAGAGGCGCTCCAGAATCCCCCCCCAAGACTCGAAGGTCTTCGTCCCCGGCGAGTCCAGACGCGAAAAGAAGCAGGCCCGTTCCCCCGTGTGGCACGTCGGTCCGACCGGCTCGACCTTCAGGAGTAGGGTATCACCGTCGCAATCGACAAACAGGTCCTTGACTTGCAGCCGATGGCCTGAGGTCTCACCCTTTTCCCATAATGCCTGACGTGACCGGCTCCAGAAATGCGCAGACTTGGTTTCGACCGTCTTCTGCAGCGCCTTTTGATTCATATAGGCCACCATCAAGACCGTGCCGTCCCGCCAATCCTGCACAACTGCCGGAATCAGCCCCTGCGCATCGAATTTCAATTGCCCGACATCCATTATCGAACCGCCACACCCTTCTGACGAAGATAGGTTTTCGCTTCTGGAATCGTGTGAGTCCGAAAGTGGAAGATCGACGCGGCTAGCACCGCATCGGCCCTGCCCCTGACGAATCCGTCATAGAGATGCTCCAGATTCCCCACGCCGCCCGATGCAATCACTGGAATCGGTACAGCCTCCGACACGGCGGCCGTCAAGGCAAGGTCATAGCCCTGCTGTTGCCCATCTTGATCCATGCTCGTCAGCAAAATCTCACCTGCGCCATACTGCGCCATCTTCTTTGCCCATACGACGACATCGAGACCGGTCGACTTGCGTCCGCCGTGGGTAAACACTTCCCACCCTGCTGCCGTCGGCGCAGCACGACGCTTGGCGTCGATCGCCACGACGATACATTGCGTCCCGAACCGCTCCGCCGCTTCCTTCACAAATTCAGGCCGTTGAACTGCCGCTGTATTGATGCTCACCTTGTCTGCTCCCGCCTTCAACAACGCCCGAATGTCCTCAAGCGTTCTCACCCCCCCGCCGACCGTCAACGGCATAAACACGCGCGCTGCCGTCTGCTCGACCACATCAATAATGGTTTTACGGTCCTCATGAGAAGCGGTGATATCCAGGAAACAGAGTTCATCAGCTCCTTCGCGATCGTAGATCCCTGCCACTTCGACCGGATCTCCTGCGTCGCGCAAGTTCACAAAACTGACGCCTTTGACGACGCGACCGTCTTTGACATCGAGGCAGGGAATAATTCGTTTAGTCAGCATTCGTAAACCGTGAGGGGTGAGGGGTAAGGCAAAACGCTCCAATCGCCATTCTCTTCACACCTTACGCCCCACCGAGGGCTGCCAGAGCAGCGCGATAATCTAGTTTGCCGTCATACAACGCTTTCCCCACGATCGCACCTTCAACCTGTGAGCCGAGCGCCTGTACGGCCTGCAAGTCTTGGAGGCGCGAAATCCCACCGGAGGCGATCACCGGAAAAGGGGATAATTCGACGACTTCCCGCAACGCCACCAGATTCGGCCCGCCCAACATACCATCTCGCGCAATGTCCGTATAAATCACGGCGCCCAAGGCATGGCCCTCCAGGTCCTTGAGGAGATCCGTCGCCCTCGTCTCCGATATCGTAGTCCAGCCTTTCACCGCCACCTTTCCATCCCGCGCATCCAATCCCAACAGAATCCGTCGAGGAAACTCCAGGCAAGCCTTCTCTAAAAATGATCGATCGGTCAATGCCGCAGTACCAAGCACCACCCTGGCCACACCTGCGCCGAGATAGCGACGCACCGTCTCAATCGATCGGATGCCTCCTCCGACCTGTATGTTCAGGCTTACCGTACGAACGATCGTTTCGATCTGGGAAAGGTTGCGCGGCTCCCCGTCCACGGCTCCATTCAGATCCACCACATGGATCAGCGAGGCGCCGGCATGTTGCCATTGCCTCGCGACAGCCGGTACGTCATCAGAATAGACCGTCTCAGCCGTCATATCGCCCTGACGCAAGCGCACGCAACGGCCATCTTTGAGATCAATTGCCGGAATAACAAGCATGCCGGTTAACGGTCCGCTACAGTTCCAAACGGAAATTCGAGAAGCAGATGCTCAACCCCATAAGCCGCCAACTCCTCCGCCGTGACAAATACCCCATACCGCTGAATGAAGCCCATGACATCTTCCGTCATCGGCCGTTGACGCTCGTAGTAGCTGCCGACCCAGAGTACCTGTCCGTCAGCCGCAATCACCTTGGCTTCAAACCCCACCGTTGCCGGAGGATGGGCGCCAAAACGACCGCCGACTCGTTCTTGGTACATCGACACTTGGCCGATCAACGAGGCATCCGCCTTAAGCGCCTTTGCCACAGTGATCGCCGGTGACGGACCAGCTGAAGGTTGCGTCGTCGTCTGTGACGCGAGCACTCTGGCTGCTTCGCTCGGCGCCAATACCGTCACGCCCTGCCTCGTCCTCAAGCGGCTCCACAGTAACTGCGTCACCGTATCTCCTGCACCGGTCGGCACCGTGACCGTTTCTCGAACAAGATGTTCGGTACTCGGTGGAATCGTCATCGCCATATCAGACCGGCGGGCCTCGGCCGGCATTGAGAAGGCCTGATCGACAACATCCCGCACTTGTGGCGTTGTGAGGATCGTGAATGGAACCAGTGCGATAGTACGAATCTGGTAGCGCGACAATTCTGCGGACGCTTTCGTGGTTACTTTCGATCCGCTGCAACCGACGACGGCCAGCACAGCCAGACCTGTGATGGCCATCAACCATCCCCTCTTGTTCATGATACTCATGTCCAACATCCAAAATTTTTGATCAACCGCAACCCGACCGCCTGACTTTTTTCGGGATGAAACTGACAGGCCACCACATTATCCTGCCAGATACTCGATACAAACGTCGCCCCATAGTCCGTCGTGGTCGCCGCAACAGTCTTGTTCAACGGATCGACATAGAAGGAATGCACGAAATACCAATATGACCTGTCGGGAATCCCGTCGAACAGGGGACAGGGCCGCTCAAGCGTGACGGTGTTCCAACCCATATGCGGCACCTTCAATTCCGAGCTCACCGTGAATCGTCTGACCGTACCGGGGATAATACCGAGCCCCTTGTGCGTCCCAAATTCCTCACTCTCCTCAAACAACAATTGGAGCCCCAGACAGATGCCCAGAAATGGTTTCCCTGATTGAATCGCTATACGAATCGGCTCAGCCAACCCATAGTGCTCAACGTTGGCCATACAATCCCCAAAGGCGCCGACACCAGGCAACACCACATGACTCGCATTTCCAATCACGTACGGATCACGCGTCACCACCGCCTGATGCCCCACCGCCTCAAAGGCCTTGGAGACACTGCGGAGATTGCCCATGCCGTAGTCGATGATCGCAATCATGAAACCTGTCCCAACCTCAGGAACGGTGTAACAATACCTTAACTAGTAACATCCTGCCACTAGCAAACGCTATAATCAGCGCAACAGGCAACCCATTCGCCTTGACAGCGACGTCGATCTGCGAAACGCGTCAACCGTCATGCGGATGCAAGTCCTTTCCATGGGAACATGCCTGGATACTCAGGACGAATCAGTTCGTCGGGAATTTGAAATGTATGCGTATTCGGACTATGCCAGGCTCAACGAGAAACGGCGCGAGATTCTAAAGGGCATTACGAAGCGGGGGCTGATCTATGGCTGACGACGTCATTCTCAACAAAGCCGCCACCATCGAGCGCTGGCATAATCCCCGACAGCGTTGGAGACTCGAACAGCAGCAACAGGGAGCGCAACTCTTAACTCAACTGTCCGTGGAAACGGGGTAGAACCCATGGAGAGCAATCAGCTCATAGCCGATCGAGAGAACTGTCTTGGGAAAGGTATCAAATTTTTGCGTGATTAGATGCGTGAGAACGCACGTCGCCACAACTGACAGAAGCGCGATTATGTTGAGAATGTCAGGAACTGGAAACCATGTGCGCCGTTGCTGATCACCAACAGCAATTTCCCGGTTTACTCTCCAGCCAAAAACAGCAAACTGAAGAGCAAGAAGCACGGGTACGAGTGACTCAGCTATGTTCATTGCGACACCTTTCATCAACCGTACGGAAGGCGCTGTCGCAAGACTGGAAATTCCCCAAGAGTCTCCACAGAGACTCGTGATAATCAGCAAAAACAAACGGGGATAGGCTACTTGTTGAGCAATCTATCCCCCACTGTTAAAGCATATTTACTTCAGTCGCTCTCTTAAAGCATCCCCTTCGTCGACAGCACCTTGCCTGCCAGTCGTTCTTCAACATGGTCGCCTGATCGAGAGCCTTGGCGAGCGACTTGAAGATGGCTAATCGGCTCCGAACAGATCGAGATTCAATGGGGCCACGGCGACGATTCGTTTGAAATCGCTATCCACACTCCACAACGGGAGGCCATGCAGGAGCGCGGTGACGGCAATCAGGAGGTCAGGAAGCGGAACGCTTTGGCCTTTTCTGGCAAGCTGATGGCCCAAGCGGGCTGCTCGTTCCCATGTCTGGTCAGAGATTGGCGCCTGTTCGAGCGCCGCCAGCTGTTCGTTGAGAGTCGCCCACCGTTCCGGAGTTTTGACGCCGATGAGTAGTTCAACTCGAATCGGCCAACATATCCACACGGAGCCGGCTACAAGGAATTCGCTCAGTCGATCCTTCAGAGTGTCATGACCCTTGCGATCCGCCCTGATCCAGACGCTGGTGTCAATGAGACGAGGCCCAAGATCAAGAGCGGGCATGTGTACGACGGCGGCGAGAACGGAACTCGGCTTCGGTGGTTTCAAAGACTCCGGTGCCCAGCGCATGCGCCAACGCCTTGCGATGCTCTAACTTCACAAGTTCCTCAAGGGCTTTGGCGATGGTCGCTCGCTTGGTTCGCGATCGGGTCAATCGTCTCGCTTCAGCCAGAAGCCGGTGATCGATCGCCACGGAGAGTCGTTTGGTCATGCCAGCCATAGGCACCACAATATCCCGTTTGTGATGCCCAGTCAACAAATCGGAGCCCTGAGTCAAGATGATACACCTCTGCTCAGGTCCTCAACTGCCGATAAAACACAACGGGCATGCTCCTTTTCAGTCGCCTGCCCCTTCAGACCGATCAGATATTGACGCTCTCTCTGAACTACAACATCCCCTTCGTCGATAGCACTTTGCCCGCCAACCGCTCTTCCAACATGGTCGCTTGATCCAGCGCTTTCGCCAGCGCCTTGAAGATGGCTTCCATAATGTGGTGCGGGTTGCGGCCGTATATCAGATTGACGTGGAGATTGAGCCCGCCATGGGTGACGAAGGCTTGGAAGAAATCTTCGAACAATCCTAGATCGAAGGCTTTGATCTTCCGATCGGGCAACGAGACGTTGTAGACAAGATAGGGTCGGCCGCTGAGATCCACGGTCACCTGCGCCAGCGTTTCATCGAGCGGCGCTGAGGCAAACCCGAACCGCTTGATCCCTGCTTTCTCGCCCAAGGCTTGATGCAAGGCCTTGCCCATGACGATGCCGACATCCTCAACCGTATGGTGTTCGTCAATATCAATGTCACCCTTGGCTTTGACCGCGATGTCGAAGAAACCGTGCTTCGACATCAGCTCCAGCATGTGGTCGAAGAAGCGAATCCCGGTGTCGATCTTTCCCTGCCCGCTACCGTCCAGCGTCCAGTCGACAGAGATATCCGTTTCTTTCGTCGCACGATGAATTGATGCCTGCCGGGGTGCGAATGCATTCTTCTTCATGAGAACCTGCTCTGGGCCGACTTGGCATGTGCATCGAACCCCTCGATGTGGGCCAACCGAACAAGATGATCCTTCACCTTGCTCAATTCCTCACGCGTATAGTGCACGATATTGCTGACCTTAAGGTAATCATGGACAGAGAGCGCCGAAAAGAAACGCGCCGTCCCACCGGTCGGCAAGACATGATTCGGTCCTGCGACATAGTCCGCAACCGATGGGGGAGTATATCGACCCAGGAACAGTGCCCCCGCGTGACGGATTTTCTCGAGATAGTCGAACGGCTTATCGACCGAGAGAGTCAAATGTTCCGGGGCGATCTCATTCGCCACATCGATGGCTTCATCCATTGTGGTGACCACGAAGGCCACCGAATGTCGCGCGATGGACTTTGCCGCGATCTTCTCCCGTTGCAGCCCTTTCAACTGACTGCCGATGAGCTGCACCACATTCTTCGCCAACTGAGCCGACGTGGTAACGAGATAGACCTGCGCATCCTCGTCATGCTCAGCTTCGCAGAGCAGATCGGCTGCGACATGAGCCGGCTTTGCGTCACCGTCTGCGACGACGAGCAGTTCGCTCGGGCCGGCCACCATATCGATCCCAACCGTGCCGTAGAGGAGCCGCTTGGCTGTCGCAACATAAATATTACCGGGGCCCACGATTTTGTCCACGCGTAAAATCGTCTTCGTCCCGTAGGCCATCGCACCGATAGCTTGCACGCCTCCAACGCGATAAATTTCCGTGACTCCGGCGATATCGGCTGCGACGAGCAAATAGGGATTGATCGGGCCTTTTTGCGGCGGCGTGCACATCACTACACGGGAAACGCCCGCCACCTTGGCAGGAATCGCGCACATCAGAACCGACGAAGGGTATACAGCCTTGCCGCCCGGTACGTACACACCGACTGCATCGACCGGCGTGACCACTTGCCCCAATGTGGCCTCGTGGTCCTGATACATCCAGGTCTTGATGCGCTGACGTTCGTGGAACGATGTGATCCGTCGGGCTGCAAACCGGAGCGCGTCGCCCTCGTCCTTCCGGATATGGAAGTAGGCCGCTTTGATTTCTTCCGTAGTGACGCGCAGTTCCGTATCCTTCATGGGAACCCGGTCGAACTGTTTTGTATAGCGGAGGACGGCCTTATCGCCGCCCCGTTCCACGGCGTGCAAGATCGACTTGACCGTCTTCTCGACGGCAGCCCCTTGCACACGGGCACGCGACGCAACTTTTTTGAGTGCGGGGAGAAAGGCTCGCTCGGTGGAGGCCACAATCTTCATGGGCGCGTCCGTCTGACCGTTCGCCGCGCCTCGCGTGAGGACGTGCGGGGAGCGGATATTCGAGACTCCGTTGGGATGCGGCTGACGGCCCGGAGCTTTGTGATCAGCTCTGTGACCGCCGCATATTTCAACTTCAGGCTCGCTCGATTGACGACCAGTCGGGCCGTGGACCGCGCGATGCACTCCACCTCGATGAGGTGATGCGCTTTCAGCGTGTTACCGGTCTCAACCAGATCCACGATCCGATCGGCCAGACCGACTAAAGGCGCCAATTCAATCGAGCCGTACAACTTGACGATTTCAACCGGCACGCCGCGCTGATTGAAATACCGCTCGGTGATCTTCGGATACTTGGTCGCGACTCGAATTTTCGAGGACAGCCGGTCGCGTGAAGCCTGCCCATTGAGCGCAGCGACGGCGATTCTACACGCTCCGAATCCTAAATCCAATGGCTCATATACGTCACTGTCCTGCTCCATCAAGACATCTTTTCCGACAATTCCGATATCAGCCGCGCCATATTCAACATAGGTCGGCACATCGGTCGGCCGAATGATCAGGAAGGTCATTCCGATCTCCGGACAGGGAAACACCAATCGGCGGCTCTCAGTCGCGAGGCGGTCCATCACGTATCCCGCCCGGCGAAAGACGGCCAGCGTGAGATCCAACATTTTTCCCTTCGACAACGCAATTGTCAGCATGATGTCATCACGTCTCGACCGGAGCCGCTCCCTCTTTGTGACGAGTGATTGTCGCACCCAACCTGCGCAGCTTCTCTTCCATCCGCTCATAGCCGCGATCCAGATGGTAGACTCGGAGAATCTCCGTCGTGCCTTCTGCCGCAAGACCGGCCAAAACCAATCCGGCGCTCGCGCGAAGATCGGACGCCATCACCGGAGCCCCGGCTAACCTGGTCGGTCCGGTCACCACCGCGTGATTGCCTTCGACCTTGATGTCGGCGCCCATCCGTCGCAACTCCTCGACATGCATAAAGCGGCTTTCGAATACCGTCTCTGTAATCACACTGGTGCCCTCAGCCGCCGTCATCAAGGCCACCATCTGCGCTTGCATATCGGTGGGAAATCCGGGATAGGGCAGCGTCCGGATGTCGATACCTTTAAGCCGCGATGCCGCATTGAGGTGAATCCGTTCCTTCTCCACCTGCATCTCGACGCCAGCCTCCCGCAGTTTCATCAGCAACGCATCCACATGATGTGGACGGCATCGATTGAGTGTCACCGCTCCCCGCGTAATGGCCCCAGCCACCAAATACGTGCCGGCTTCAATGCGGTCGGGAATGACATCGTGATCGCTGCCGTGCAATTCACGGACGCCTTCAATCGTAATGACATCCGAGCCGGCACCGTCGATACGAGCTCCTCGCTTCACGAGAAAGTCAGCAAGATCCCCGATCTCCGGCTCTTTCGCTGCGTTTTCAATGACTGTTGTTCCTTGTGCGAGCGACGCAGCCATCATCAAATTTTCTGTTCCGGTGACCGTCGGCGTGTCGCAATAGATCTGTGCGCCCCTCAGTCGCTTCGCTTTGGCGCGAATATACCCATGTTCCATCGAAACGTCCGCACCCATCTTAGCCAGTCCGGCAAGATGGAGATTGACGGGTCGCGACCCAATCGCGCAGCCCCCGGGCATCGATACCGTCGCCTCTCCCCATCGCGCCAACAGCGGCCCCAGCACCAGCACGGAGGCCCGCATGGTCTTCACCAGATCATACGGGGCCTGAGTCGATGTGATCACTCCGGCGTTGATGACTGCGCGATTGTTCTCGAATTGAACCTTCGCGCCCAGGATGCTCAACAACTTGCCCATGGTGACGACGTCCACCACGCGAGGCACGTTGGTAATCACACATGCCCCACCGCCGAGAATGGTGGAGGCTAAGATCGGCAACGCAGCATTCTTCGCCCCGCTGATTTCGACTTCTCCTCGAAGCGCCACCCCGCCTGTAATAACAGTGCGATCCATCGTCCCTATCCCTACATTGTTCCTACTCGCTCCACGATCACCACGCGCTCAAGTTGTGCCGCATCATAGACCAGCCGGTGAAATCTGTATTCGGGTATCTGATCGACAATCCGGCGTACCGCGCGAGCTTGCCCGGCGCCGATTTCCATGATCAGCGCACCTCCGGGCGAGAGGTATCGACCGGCTTCCTGTAGCAACCGCTCGTGCAACTCCGTCCCTTGAGGCCCTGCTACCAGTGCCCCTCGCGGTTCGAATAGCCGGATCTCAGGCTGAAGCAACATCCAATCGGCCTCCGCTATATAGGGAGGGTTCGAGACAATGACGTCAATGCGGCCTTCCAGTCCCTGCTTCGCCAACGGCCCCAGCAAGTCGCCTTCCAGCCATGTGATACGCTCGCACCCCACTTGCCGAGCGGCATTCTTTCTGGCGACTTCGAGCGAGGGCTTCGAGAGATCCGTGGCGATTACACGCGCACGAGGTCTCAGCCGCGCAATCGCCACGGCAATGCACCCGGATCCCGTGCAGACATCAACGATGGTGGCCTGTCGCTCGGGTGGAATCCGTTGCGCGACATACTCCACCAGCAACTCGGTCTCAGGCCTCGGGATAAGCACCGACGGATTTACCTCATACTCCTCCCCACAAAACTCTTGGGTTCCTAGAATATATTGCAACGGCTCACGACCAACCCGTCGCTTAATCAGCTCTCTCACGATCGACAACTCGGCGTGAGAGAGCACGCGATCGTGACCGGCGATCATCTGATGTGCAGAAAGATGGAGCGCGTACTCCACCAGCCAAAACGCTTCCTGCCCTGCGCTCTCGATACCGGCCTGTTCCAACATCCATCGAGCTTCAGCGGTCATCTCGCCGAGTGTCGACGGGCCTGCTGATTGTCGGACTGGGGCAGCGGCATCCATGTTACGCAGCTCCCACTTCTTGCTGTCGCTGCGCCTTCAGCGCCTGAACGAGTTCGTCGAGGTCGCCCTCAAGTACCTGTTCCAACTTATGTAAGGTCACGCCGACACGATGGTCTGTCACGCGATTTTGTGGAAAGTTGTAGGTGCGAATCTTCTCACTTCGCTCGCCCGTGCCGACCTGGGCCTTACGATTCTGAGCAATTTCCGCCTCCTGCCTCTCCCGTTCCGCCTCAACAATTCTGGCCCGCAGAGTCCGCATCGCCTTGTTACGATTCTTCAACTGCGACCGTTCGTCCTGACAACTCACCACCACACCGGTCGGAATATGGGTGATCCTCACCGCCGACTTTGTCGTATTAACACTCTGGCCTCCAGCACCGGATGAGCAGAAGGTGTCGATCCGGAGATCCATGGGATCGATCTGCACGTCCACCTCGTCCACTTCAGGCATGACTGCGACGGTGACAGTCGAGGTATGAATCCGGCCACTGGCCTCGGTGACAGGAACACGCTGCACTCGGTGAACTCCAGCCTCGAACTTGAAGTGGCTGTAGGCGCCCATACCTTCTATCAACGCGACGACACCCTTGTAGCCTCCACCCGCTGTTTCTGCGACTTCAACCACATCGACCTTGAAACTTTTAACCTCAGCGTACTTGCTGTACATCCGGAACAACGCGCCGGCAAAGAGGGCCGCCTCATCACCACCGGTCCCAGCACGGATTTCGAGAAGCAAGCTCTTCTCGTCTCGCGGGTCCTTGGGAATGAGCAACTCTTGGGCCTGCTGCTCGATCTCACGCTGTTGACGTTCAAGCATGGCGCTTTCCTCCGTCGCCATCTTATACATCTCGACTCCCGCACTGGGATCTGCAAGAATTTGGGCAGCTTCGTCCAATTGCTTTGCATTGTCTCGATACATGACAAGAAGCTTGACCACTGGTTCAATATCCGTCCGTTCCTTATTGACTTTGTGAAGCTGCGAAGGCTGACTCATCATAGAGGGGTCCATGAGCTGATTCGTCAATTCATCGTAGCGGGCTGCCAGCCCTTCCCATTTTTTCAATAAAACTGATTCCATGGCCCACCCCCCTGTAACTCGCGCTCAACCGCGTAGAAAGACCGTGCAAAAACAAAGGGACCCTGCCCCTCGCGAAGCAGGGTCCCTCGTATGGTCTCTTCTTGAGCTACTTATCTTTCTTCGCGTACTTCTTTTTGAATCGTTCAACTCGCCCTTCGGTATCAATAATCTTCTGCGTCCCTGTAAAAAACGGATGGCAGTTTGAACAAATATCGACATTGATATCACCGCCGGTCGATCGCGTCTTATATTTATTACCGCAGGCACAATGCACGGCCACTTCCCGATACACAGGATGGATACCCTTTTTCATAATTCACACTCCCCCGACATCACAATAGATCAATCCTCGCCAATTCGAAGGCCCGCCACTGTACCCTGTCTTAGCGGCCAGATACAAGCAGGATACTATCGATTCATCGACTGCAGAAATTCCTGATTGGTCTTGGTGCCATGCAGCTTGTCCATCAGGAACTCCATGGCTTCCATTGTCCCTAGAGGACTCAGCACCTTGCGCAGAATCCACATCTTGTTGAGCCGATCTTTGTCTACCAACAACTCTTCTTTTCTTGTCCCAGACTGGGCGATATCGATAGCAGGGAAGAGCCGCTTGTCGGCCAACCGGCGATCAAGATGAACCTCCATGTTACCGGTCCCTTTGAACTCTTCAAAAATGACATCATCCATTCTGCTGCCGGTATCGACAAGCGCGGTCGCCATGATCGTGAGACTGCCGCCATTTTCGATGTTGCGGGCCGCTCCAAAGAACCGTTTGGGCCGTTGAAGAGCGTTTGAATCCAACCCTCCGGACAACACCTTGCCGCTTGGCGGCGCAATGGTGTTGTAGGCACGCGCGAGGCGAGTGATGCTGTCCAACAGCACGACGACATCTTTCTTATGCTCAACCAGTCGCTTGGCCTTTTCGAGCACCATCTCAGCCACCTGAGCATGGCGCTGTGCCGGCTCGTCGAAAGTGGAACTGATGACTTCCGCTTTCACCTGCCGCTGCCAGTCTGTAACTTCTTCCGGGCGTTCGTCGATGAGCAGCACGATCAAGGTCACTTCCTTGTGATTTTTAAGAATGGCCCGAGCAATAGCCTGTAACAGCATCGTTTTCCCTGTTCGGGGAGCCGCGACGATCAACCCGCGCTGACCTTTGCCGATCGGGGTCGTCAGATCCATCACACGAGTACAATATTCTTCACGGTCAAACTCGAGGACTAACCGCTCTTCCGGATAGAGCGGCGTCAGGTTATCGAAGAGGATTTTGTCGCGAGACACTTCAGGATCTTCATAATTGACCTTCTCGACCTTGAGCAGGGCAAAATATCGCTCGCTCTCCTTCGGCGGACGGATCTGCCCTGATACAATGTCACCGGTGCGCAGATTAAAACGCCGGATTTGAGAGGGCGAGATATAGATGTCGTCGGGACCGGGAAGATAGTTGGAATCGGGCGCGCGTAGAAATCCGAACCCATCAGGGAGTGTTTCAAGCACACCTTCGCCGAAGACCACGCCATTGTTCGCGGTCTGCGCCTGCAGAATCGCAAAAATCAATTCCTGCTTTCGCAGATTGGGTGCGCCGTCGATCTTCAGATCTCGCGCTACCTCGTTGAGATCGGCAATAGACTTTTGCTTTAGTTCCGCGAGATGCATAACCTCCCCCTTCGTTTGTGCCATGAGTATCCTCTTCAAGCCCCCGGTGGCATTGTTATCGACAGCGATTGAACATGACGAACCATGGGAAATTGTTCATGGACTGATTTAGTATCGTAATGGTACTGCGTTGATGATTGTGTCGTGTACAAAAGCTAAAAGAGGATGACCTGTGAGGGACTTACCTGTTTTCGCTCGTGGCTATCAGGGTACGACTCTGTCTCAATGGTTGCGGGTACTGTTGCAGGCCGGAACTTACGCCGAGCTAATTTGCCTCTGTTCCCTGAGTAACTACGACATGTATCGAGATGTGCCCCGGAAGTCTTTTGTGTGGAGATAGATAACCCTGAATCAAGCTGAAATGTTGCGCCGATGATACCGCGAGCGATCGTCTCTTGTCAACAGGGATATCATAATTTCACACGGCCCGCTTCCGTGCTGAGTCAGTCCCACGACCTCGAATCTTTCCGACACGGAATTACTCCGACTTGTACGGTTGCAGCGCAAAAGAGTGATGTGCTACATGAGAGGCTTTGCGGAGACACACCATGGGGCATGACAACGAGCACGGATATCATGAACGAATATTTACATTGTCCGAAGCCAATCGCCTCATCCCCCAGCTCAATTCCAAGTTGATATCGATTCACCAAGCCAAAGCCGTCCTGGCACGCACGAAAGAAGATACCAGGAAAGCCAGCGCCCAGGCCGAGTATGGCGGGGGCAGCACTGTCGGACACCTCTACATATCGGGCCTTCAACAAGTCAGTGCGAATCTTTTGGCGATTCAGGAACTTGGCATCCTGGTCAAAGACCTGGATCTTGGCCTCTGCGACTTTCCTCATCTTCGTGACGGCCGGGTGGTCTATCTCTGTTGGAAGCTTGGGGAGCAAGAAGTTCTCTGGTGGCATGAAACAATCGCCGGATATAAAGATCGCTGCCCACTAGAACGCCAAACTTGACGTCAGAGTCTTAGCTCTCAACCCCGAGACCTGTATGAAGTTTGTTATCCTCGGATTTGACGGCCCCGATGGAGAGGCCAAGCGCAAAATTTATCGTCCGGCACATCTTGCGAAGATGGAGCCTTTGGATGCCCAAGGCAGGGTTGTGCTGGCCGGCCCGCTTACGGATAAGGCAGGAAGCCTGATCGTCATTGAGGCGGATTCGTTGGAGGACGCGCAACGGTTTGCCCGTGAAGATCCCTATACCATCCACGGAATATTTGAACGGATCGAAGTCCACCCATTTACTCAAGTCTTCCCAAGAAACCAGTAACCCAGAGCCTGTCGCTCCCTCCTTCAACTCTTACTCAGTCTGCCTCCCTCATTTTGATCGCATTGCCTCTTCATCTATCGCGCAATCAATATAGTGATCCAAATGAAACGACAGCAGTGGATTGGGTAACCCAATCCACTGCTGTCCAAGATCCCGCCGGAGCTGCAGCATAAGGCAGCGCTGCGGCAAAGCGTATGAACTCATGGTTCCAGAGCCCTTAAGGGACTCTAGCCACTCCGTCAGGACAAGGCGTTCTGGTCGGATGCTGTCCAAGATCCAAAAGTTATTTTGAACAAGAGTATGCTTAATCATTAAACAATGCGTGGCGATCCAAAAAACGGAAACTCCTTCA
>CAZVEZ010000010.1:0-34802 GCA_964626135.1 uncultured Nitrospira sp. | reverse complement strand
AAGGAGCAGGGGTTCATCGTTAAACGTTAACCGTTATACGCATTTAACGATTCACGAATAACGATTAACGGAGGGCTGTATGAAGATTCCTCGGCGACAATACAACGATCTCTATGGCCCGACTGCCGGCGATCGTATTCGCCTGGCCGATACGGATTTGCTGATCGAGATCACGCGCGATCTGACCGTGCCCGGCGAAGAGGCCAAGTTCGGCGGGGGCAAGGTCATTCGAGACGGCATGGGGCAGTCGCCGGCTGCGACGCGCGCGAAGGGCGCGCTCGACCTCGTGATCACGAACGCGATCATCATCGATTGGTGGGGGATCGTGAAGGCCGATATCGGCATCCGCGATGGCCGCATCGTCGGCATCGGCAAGGCCGGCAATCCCGATCTGATGGAAGGCGTCTCTAAATGGATGGAGGTCGGCGCCTGCACCGAAGTGCTCTCGGCGGAAGGCAAGATCATCACCGCCGGTGGCATCGATTCGCACATCCATTTCATTTGTCCGCAAATCATCAATGAGGCCTTGGCGAACGGGCTCACGACGCTGATCGGCGGCGGCACCGGTCCTGCGACCGGGACCAATGCCACGACCTGCACGCCCGGCGCATGGAATATTCATCGCATGTTGGAAGCGGCGGATGGATTCCCGATCAACCTGGGCTTTCTCGGGAAGGGCAATTCATCGCTGCCGGATGGCTTGCGCGAGCAGGTCGAAGCCGGGGTGATCGGGCTGAAGTTGCACGAAGACTGGGGCACGACCCCGGCGGCGATTTCAACCTGCCTGGATGTTGCGGAAGAATACGACGTGCAGGTCGCGATCCATACCGACACGCTGAACGAAGCCGGGTTTGTCGAAGATACCATCAAGGCCTTCAAGGGACGGACGATTCACTCCTACCATACAGAAGGCGCCGGCGGCGGACATGCTCCCGACATCATCAAGGTCTGCGGCGAGGCCAATGTCTTGCCCTCATCCACGAATCCTACGATGCCGTTCACGGTGAATACGATGGACGAGCATCTTGACATGCTGATGGTCTGTCACCATTTGAACCCGCGAGTGCCGGAGGATATCGCCTTTGCTGAATCGCGCATTCGCCGCGAGACCATTGCGGCCGAGGATATCCTGCACGATATGGGGGCGATCAGCATCATGGCGTCCGACTCCCAGGCGATGGGCCGCGTGGGCGAAGTCATCATTCGCACCTGGCAGACGGCCCACAAGATGAAAGTGCAGCGCGGGCATCTTGCCCAGACTGCGGCCGACAAGCTGGCCGGCTCCAATGATAATTTTCGCGTGCGCCGGTATATCGCGAAATACACGATCAATCCGGCGATCGCGCACGGCATCGGACACGAGGTGGGTTCGGTCGAAGTCGGCAAGCTGGCCGACCTCGTGTTATGGAAACCGGCTTTCTTCGGCGTGAAGCCTGAAATTGTCCTGAAGGGCGGCTTTCCCATGTCCGCTGCCATGGGAGATCCCAATGCGTCGATTCCCACACCGCAGCCGGTCTTCACCAGGCCCATGTTCGGGAGCTTTGGCCGCGCCCTCTATTCCACCAGCCTGACGTTTCTCTCCAAGGCCGCCATCGATCATGAGGTGCACAGATCTCTTGGCCTGCAGAAACGCGTGGCGGAGGTGAAGAAGTGCCGTGGGATCGGCAAGCGCGACATGAAGTTGAACGATGCGTTGCCGCGCATCGAAGTCGATTCTGAGACGTATGTAGTGAAAGCCGATGGGCAAATCTTAACCTGTGATCCTATGGCCGTACTTCCGATGGCGCAGCGGTATTTTTTGTTCTAACGGCTGCTGAAAATGCCGCCCAGCTTCGTTCTCGCCTCGAAAGCCTCCTCAACGGGGACCCGGCCGCCTCACCGACTCGGCGGCGCGCACAGACGTGGTGCTCCTTATTCGCGTCGCACCGTGCGCCCCAGAGGGTACGCCTCCGGGGCTTTCTTTGGCTCGGCCTCGCTGGACAGCATTTTGAGCAGCCTCGCAGTTAGGGAAACCCAAACAAAGTATTAATAGGTCATGCAATGAATACGGTATCGCTTCTGAACGGATTCCGCTTCGTCGATAGTTTTTTTCCATCGGGAGGTTATGCCTTTTCGTCCGGGCTTGAGGCGGCGGCGCAGGGGGGGGCGGTTCGGAATGCAGAAGAGTTGTCGCGTTTTGTCGTTGAGTCGCTGACGAGCGGGATGGGAGAGCGGGAAGCAGTTGTGGTTGGGCTGGCCCACGATTCCTTCGTCTCCGATAGGATCGAGCTTGCGTTGACGGCGGATCGAGAACTGGATTCGATGAAGTTGGGATGTGAAGGAAGAGCCGCAAGCAGGCAGATGGGACGGCAGGTGATTCGTGTGGCAGCGGGACAACACGACCGGCATCCCTTGGTCGATGAGTACCTCGCCGCGGTTGAGGCAGAGCAGACACCGGGACATATGGCCGTCAGTCTGGGTCTTGCGTTAGCGGCGGCCGGTTGGTCCAAGGAAGACGCCATTGCCGCGTTTCTATACCAAACCGCGACAGGTTTCGTGGCGGCGGCGATGAAGCTGCTGCCGATCGGACAACGCGAGGGACAGCGGCTGTTGGAAGGTTGGATCGAGGTGATTGAACGAGTCAGTCACGAAGCGGCGCAGCAACAAGTCCTTCGTTCCTGGTCACCGGTCCAGGACATCTATGCCATGAGACACAGCCGGCTGGAATCCCGGCTGTTTCGGTCTTAGACTTCTCTCCACAGAAGTCTGTCAGCAGGTGACGATGCATAGTATTATGGGCGAACCCGAATGCGACCACGAGTGACAACAATCATGGCTCCCGACTCTAGATCTGGTTGGTAGCTGGAGAGTAGTTCTTGCATAGCCACCACTTGCTCCGCAACCGGCATATCGAGGAACCGGATGATGCCCGTATGTAGGCGATGCTGTACAAACACTAATTCACCGAAATCCTTGTCTTGCGTAATCACAAGGCGTCCTTCCTGGTGTGCCAGGCTCAATACCTTCTCATCCGAGAAGCTCGGATCGTTTTCTCCCACAAGCCGGACATCATGACCAAGGTTCGTCAAGAGCGCGCGAAGGGAGTGGGAAGATGCGCACACATCGAGAAGAAATCTCATGCGGACTTGATTAACGGCATGCGCTCATGCACATGCTCGCCACGTAAGGACCGGTGCGCAAACAGCAGGCAAGCCTGTAGGTCCTCTCGCTCCAAGAACGGATACTCCTGCAGAATAGTCTCCGGCGTTTCCCCGGCGGCCAACATGCCAAGTACATGTTCTACCGCTATCCGTAACCCTCGAATAATCGGTTTGCCTCCGAAAATCTCGGGGTTCACCACAATTCGCTCTAGTAACGCTTGTTCATTCATACGGTCTCCCTTAAGAACAACCCTTCCAACTCGCCAACCCTACACCGGCTATGAATCTCATGACAAGCAAACATAGACGTAGCGCTCGCGAGAACCCCAAGACCTACTTGGACGCTTGGCGCTCAAGTGGAGGATACGCCCTGTTGATGGGAGTGTAGTTGAGAGAGTGTGTTATTACAAGGACGCGGTGTTGCTAACGCGCTGAACACATCAGCAGGCCATGTTTGACGCCGTTGTCCAAAGGCGGTATACAGGTCCTCCATTCTGCGACAGGTATTGTATGCATCGAGCCGATGAACATTTCTCAGGTAACGGGCGTGTCACAGCAGCGCGGGCGCGTCACATTCCTGTGATCGGTGTCGGCGGGCCGGTGGGATCTGGAAAGACCGCGCTGGTCGAAGCGCTCTGCCGCCGTCTGCGCGATCGCGTGAGTTTGGCGGTAGTCACCAACGACATCTTTACCAAGGAAGATGCCGAGTTTCTCACGCGTCAGGGCGCGCTGCCTCAGGACCGTATTCTCGGTGTCGAAACCGGAGGCTGTCCGCATACGGCTATCCGTGAAGATGCCTCGCACAATCAGGAGGCGTTGGACGATTTGCTCAAGCGCCATCCCGAAGTCGAGATGATGTTTGTCGAGAGCGGCGGCGATAATCTGGCTGCGACGTTCAGCCCTGAACTTGCGGACAAGGTCATCTATGTGATCGATGTGGCGGCCGGCGATAAAATTCCACGCAAAGGCGGCCCCGGTATTACGCGTTCCGATCTGCTCGTGATCAACAAAATCGATCTCGCGCCGCACGTCGGCGCCGATTTATCCGTGATGGATCGGGACAGCAAGCGTATGCGGGGTGACTTGCCCTTTCTCTTTACCAATCTCAAAACAGGGCAGGGACTCGACCGGGTGAGCGCGTGGGTTGAGCAGTTTTTGTCTCGTTGATTTGGTTTGTTTGGTTTGTCTTGTTATTTGGTTAAACCGGATCAACCAAATGAACCAAATGAACCAAACAGACCAAATCAACCGGTCCTCTCTCGACACAGTCGGTCGCCGTGGGGCGCTGGTCTATGCATTCGAACGAGAGGGCCCACGCACGATTCTCACTCGCTCGTCTTGCACAAGTCCCTGGCATCACTTTCCTCCCTCGTACCTCGACAACAGCGGCTGCGCCTATACCTGGCTTGTGAATCCATCCGGCGGTTTGGTCGGCGGCGACCACCTGTCGGTGGAGGCGCAGCTCCATGCCGGGACGCATGTGCTCATGACGAGTCCATCGGCCAATCGTGTCTACCGCAGTCTGTCTGAGCCGGCGCTACAAGAAATTCGAATTTCGGTCGGGCCTGATGCGAGGATGGAATGGTTACCCGAGATCACGATCCCGTTTGCCGGGTCTCGCTTTCGTCAATCGATCCATGTGGATCTTGCGCCAGGCGCGACCGTGCTGCTATGGGACGCCATGGCTTCCGGCCGGGTTGCTATGGAGGAGCGTTGGGCCTTCGCTGCAGTCGAAAACGAAATATGCATCAGGGGACTGGCTCCGTCGTCTGCGACGGTGCCTGTCCCCCTTCTTCCCGAGGCGGTGCCTGTCCCCCTGCTCGTCGAACGCTATCGCGTGGTTCCAGGCCGACGATCTGAATCGTTAGGTTTTGTTCGGAACTGGGACTATGTGGCGTCGCTCTTTATTATCGGGGATGCAGTCGCCGCCGATGTGTGGAAGAGCCTCGAAGCGGCGATCGCGGAAATCATGGATAAGCGCCCCGGTTTTGTGCTGGGCGCGGTGTCCACCCCGGCAACTCCAGGTCTGGTGGTCAAACTCGTCGCCCGGTCGGCTCCGGATCTGACCGAGACGATAGAGGCGATCTGGGCGACAGTTCGAAAAGAGCTGTGGAATCTTCCGGCTCCGAGCTTGCGAAGGTATTGAGAAGGCTGAGGACGGTAGGCTGAAGGCCGACTCTTCGAAACCTTCAGCCTGAACCCCTTCAGCCTAGTATGCTATAAACTCCTATGCGCATCTTGCGAATTGCCATCGCGCAAATGAACCCGACCGTCGGTGACATTGCCGGGAACGTCCGCCGGATCGCAGGCTGGCTGCGCGAGGCAAAAAAGGCGAAGGCCGACCTGGTCTCATTTCCAGAGCTGGCGATCACCGGCTACCCACCTGAAGATCTCCTCTTAAAGCCGCGTTTTGTGGCGGACAACCTTCGCGCGCTCCAGGAAATCGTCCGCCATTGCCGGGGTCTCGCCGCAGTGGTGGGCTATGTCAGTCGGAGCGACGGCATCGATCCGAAGCAGGCTCGCTCGTCGGTGCCGGCGGCCGGCGCGCATCAACTCTATAACGCTGCGGCGGTCATTGTAGACCGGAAGGTCGTCACGACCTACGGCAAGTGGTATTTGCCGAACTACGGTGTGTTCGACGAACGCCGGTACTTTCATCCGGGCCGGCGGCTGCCGCTCATTCGTCTGCGCGGCGCGCTGGTCGGGGTCAACATTTGCGAGGATGTCTGGCTGCCGGACGGCCCGACCGGTTTCCAGGCGTCAGCCGGCGCCGAAGTCATCGTGAATATCAGCGCCTCGCCGTTTTATCTCGGAAAGAGCCTGGCGCGCGAGCAGATGCTGGCGACTCGCGCGAGAGAACATGGGGTGGCGCTTGCGTACAGCAACGCAGTCGGCGGTCAGGATGAATTGGTCTTCGACGGGAACAGCGTGATGTTCGATCACCAGGGTGAGGTCATTGCGCGCGGGAAGGCCTTTGAGGAAGATCTGATCGTCGCCGACATCAATATAGAGGCGGTCGCGCGGGGGAGGCGAACCGGCCGGAAAAAACCCTTGCCGCGCGGGATTGCTTCAGTGGTGGAGGTTCATTCGGCATCGCTTCCCTCTGTTCGGAAAGCGCGGGCGCGCGCTGTCCCCGATATCGCAACGCCCCTGGATCCATTGGAAGAGGTCTATCGGGCTCTGACATTGGGGGTTTGTGACTACGTGAATAAAAATGGATTCAAGCGCGCCGTGATCGGCTTGAGCGGCGGGGTGGATTCGGCCTTGACCGCCGTGCTTGCCGTCGATGCGCTCGGCGCTGAGAACGTGCGGGGTCTGTTCATGCCGTCACCCTATACGTCGCAAGAGAGTCGCGAGGATGTCGCTGAACTGGGCGCGCGCCTCGGGATCTCGGTCCGCACGATTCCCATCACGACGATATTCGACACGTACCGGCATGCGCTCGCGGAGACGTTTGCGGGGCGCGCGCCCGATACGACGGAAGAAAATCTCCAGGCCCGCATCCGGGGCAATCTCCTGATGGCCTTCTCGAACAAGTTTGGCCATCTGGTGCTCACGACGGGCAACAAGAGCGAAATGAGCGTGGGGTATGCCACGTTGTACGGCGATATGGCCGGCGGATTTGCCGTGATCAAAGATGTGCCGAAAACGATGGTGTATGAGTTGGCCCGGCTCCGCAACCTCCGTGGCGCCGTTCAGGCGATTCCTAAACGGACGTTGGATCGGCCGCCGACCGCCGAGCTGCGTCCCAATCAAAAGGATGAAGATTCGCTGCCGCCTTACGAGATACTGGACCCTATCCTCCAGGCCTACGTGGAAGAGGACCGGTCTCTCGAAGAAATCGTCGAAGCAGGGTACGGCCGCGACAGGGTGGCGCATGTCATGGCGCTGGTGGATGGCAGCGAATACAAGCGACGTCAAGCGCCGATCGGCGTCAAGATCACGCATCGGGCCTTGGGAAAGGATCGGCGGATGCCGATCACGAATGGGTATGGTAGAAGGCTGAAGGAGCGGAAGGCTGAAGGCTGAAGGGTTTTCTTCTGATTCGATTAGGGAGCCGGTTTTCGAGTCGGTTTGGACGTTGGCGGCAACGAGTCTTTCTCTGTGAGACGCTGACGCATCGATTTCATCTCTTCGCGCAACGTCGCCAGGTCCTTTTCCTGTTGCGAGAGTACTTCTTTCATGTCCTGGAGTTCGTCCCCTGAGGGGCGGGTTGCGGCAGTGCCGTCAGCCTGCGCCGGCGCGGTCGGACGTCCATGATCGACGCCCTGGGTTGCTCCGGCCGATTCCACGCTCATCAGCATGTCCATGATTTCGAAGTTGACTGAAGCCGTGGAGTAGCGGGGCTCGGTAAGGTTCCAGGCCTGTGGCGCCGTATTCGCCATCACTGCTTCCGGGCGCACAAATACCAGTTCCTGCCCCTCCAAGCCGGTTTTGGATCCGTCGGGCGTTGTGACGCGGAAATGCCGCAGGGTGATGTGCATCGTCGGACGCCTGACGAAGAGGGTTCCAGTGGTGAACTCGGTTTCTGTGGCGCGGTGACGCCGTACCTGAAACATCACGCGTTGGTTTGAGGTGAGTTGATTCAGCGCCTGGGCGATGGCCGGCGCCAGAAACGCTTGCTCGTCGTTCGTGAAGACGGCTGCGGCGCGTGGGTCGAGCCGGGGCCGCGCCGGCGTAGGTTCCTCCCGAGCCTGAATGCGCAGTCCACCGAGAATGTCGGCAATCAGCTGGGTATTGAGCAAGACCGGGTGGGTTGCCCGGAAGCCTCGCGCTTGTGTGTTCCAGACTGCGGTTGAGCCGCGCTCCGTAAGCGATTCGATCCACACGGTGCCCTGTGGAGTTTCGGCGAGAGTCCGCAGCGACGGTGAGAAGAATGAACAGCCGACTGCAGTCAAGCTGCCTAGGAGGGCAACGGTAGTCCAAAGCGATGAGAGAAGCGCGCGCATGCCGGGGACTCTATCACAGTCCGAGCAAAACCTCTATGCCCGGCTGCCGTCCGAACCCTGCATAGAAATTCCGCGCGGCAACCTGGTTTCGCAGACAGAGGCTGGGCAAAGCATCTGCGATATACACTGATATACATTGCATTGACAGATGGTTGCGGAACATGTATAAGGGGCCACTATCGGACAGGGGAACAAAGGCGTTTCCCACCGGCTTCGACAGACAGTAGAGCGCGGTAATGGACAATGGCGTCCTCCGGTCCCAGCGGGCTAGAGGGCGTTTTTTATTGCCGACGATGTATTGCGCGGCGCCGCTGGTTGTTGATGAGTTCCGCTGAAGAGCTTTCGCGTAGCACAGGACCGTAGCGGAGGGTGCCAAGGAAGGGAGGGAAGGAACGGCCGTCTCTCATGAGTCACGATGGCGCTCCTGACCCTGAATGTAGTTCACTTCAGTCAAGAGGAGGAGTTAGATGAAACTTCGAGGAAAAGTATTAGCAGGGGCAGTCGGACTCTTGGCCGCCTGTTCCTTGTCCCCGATCGGATCGGCCATCGCGGAAGAAAGTGGAGATTCTGTGAGTCTCTCGATCAGACAGGATACGTTCTTCGGGTTCTATACGGTGGTCGCCGGTCAACACAAGATCAGCGATAATTTCGGCCTGTCCTATGGCGGTTGGTGGTATCAGGACGTTCGTGGGAATCTCGGTGTGCATTCCAATCCCTGGACCGAAATCGATGTGGGTGTCTATTTTACCGCGTTCGACAAGAAACTCTCCGTGATGCCGATGATCGGGACGGTCCATGGTTCGTTGCTGTCCACCGGAAATGTGGAAAAAGGCGCCCCGGCACAGGCGTTTGAAGGTATCGTGCCGAGCGTCACAGCGAATTGGTCCGATGGATTCTTTGAGGCCGAGGCCTATTGGAGCTTTTACAAGTCCATCAGAAACGTGAGCGCTGAGCAGCGCGGTGCCTTTGTGGGTGCCTGTTCAACCGATTGCACGGGGACATGGGATTTCATGCACTACTGGGTCAATGCAGGAATACAGGTGCACCCGGTCCTCTCGGTGGGGGTCCATTGGGAGCATTTGCAAACCACGCGGGACAGCAGGCCCGGATGGTCCGGTCAGAATTTTTACCGGTGGATTGGTCCCTATGTTGAATTCAAGGGACCGTCAAATACGGCCTTCCGGTTCACGGCCGGCCACAACATCGATGGCGAAGTGTTTGGCGCCGGTCCTCTAAGTGATCCCGGTTTCAGAGGTGCCGGTGGAAATGATGACTTCTACAAAATGGCCTTTACAAAGACGTTCTAGTTTGTGAGGTTGGAACCGAGGACTGAGGCCTGAGCCTCAGTCCTCGGTGTATTGAGAAGGGCCTGTGATTGTCGTGAAGAAGTCAGTTTTGTAAGACTGTGTGATGGTAGCCTGTGCCTGGTAGGTGTTTCCGATGGCTATCGCATTGGTTGGTGACCTCTTCCGTTCGCAAATATGTACGATTGAGTCCGGTGTCTGCGATGATCGTACGTGAGTTGGCCTTGTTGCATGGCGGATTCGTCCTGAGCAAGAAGATACTCAGGATAGCTGTGTGTTGTCGTATTCTCCTCTTCTTATCCTCTGTGTCGTGAGCATCGTGCGGATCCTGTTCGGCTAGAGCCTGGCCGGTGATCCGGACGAAGGATGGCTGTATCGGGGGGTGGATATGGATTGTGCTGAGTGTGTTGAAAGCCGATCCACATTTCATCTCCGGGCCGATAATCCTGCATCACATCTTCATGGTCTTCCAACACATGGGTACGGCGGCGACCTTTGCGCTGATGATGGGCGCGATTGCGGAAGGGACGATGTTCAGCGCGATGCTGCGCTCAGTCTCCTTTTTGGATCGAGAATGATGTTGCGCAAGACTATAGATGTTGGGGGATGTTGGTTTGCGAGTTCATTCAGACAGGCTGATCCTTCGACGACGCAGTCGATGGATCAGCGCGAGACAGCGACGAGACAACAAGAGAGCTGTTCAGAACGTTATCAGGGACTAACGATCGTATTGACAACCTCGTCCTGACCAGGGGATGAAAGGATGCAACTATGCTATCGGCTATGTGTAATGTGAAGAAGATTCTGCCGGTTCTTCTGATCTGCCTTGTCGTGGCGGCAGGATGGACGGCTCTCGATGTGCACAATGTCGCTGCGGAGGAGGCCGCTCCTGCCGAGCTGAAGATCGATACCGGTGATACAGCCTGGATTATCGTCTCCTCGGCGCTGGTCATGTTGATGACGCTGCCGGGATTAGCCCTCTTCTATGGAGGACTCACCAGGCAAAAAAATATCATGAGCACGCTCTTGCATAGCTTTGTCTGTCTGTGTCTGGGCAGCATGGCTTGGGTGGTGTTCGGGTACAGCCTATCCTTCGGCCCCGACGTGGGAGGCGTGATCGGCAATCTCGATTGGTTCATGTTGAACGGGGTGGGAGCCGATCCCAGCCCGACCTACGGCCCCACGATTCCACATGAACTCTTCATGGTGTTTCAACTTATGTTTGCCGCCATCACCCCGGCCCTGATCACGGGAGCCCTCGCGGAACGCATTAGATTTTCCTCGATGCTGTGGTTTCTCGGCATATGGTCCGTCATAGTGTATTACCCTGTGGCCCATTGGGTCTGGGGCGGAGGCTGGCTGGGAGAGATGGGAGCCGCAGATTTTGCGGGAGGCACGGTCGTGCACGTCACGTGCGGCATGGCAGCGCTGGTCGCCTGCATCATGCTGGGAAAACGAAAGGGCTATCCGGGCACTCCCATGCCTCCTCATAACCTTCCCCTCACAGTATTGGGGGCTGGTCTGCTCTGGTTCGGCTGGTTCGGCTTCAACGCCGGCAGCTCATTGGGCGCGAATGGCCAGGCGATCGGCGCCTTCGTCGCGACCCACATTGCAGCCTCGACTGCGACGGTGGCGTGGATGTTGATCGAATGGGCCCATCGCGGCAAACCCACCGCGCTCGGTGTGGCCACCGGAACGATTGCAGGGCTCGCCACCATTACCCCTGTCGCAGGGTATGTCTCTCTGTTTCCGGCTTTCATCGTCGGGATGACGGCTGCGATGATCTGTTATTGCTTCGTGGTCTTCGTGAAGAGCGCTGCGGGTTACGACGATGCGCTCGATGTCGTGGGGGTTCACGGTGTCGGTGGAGCGACCGGCTGCATCCTCGGAGGGTTGTTCAATTCAAAGGCAATGGGCGCCGCGGCCGATGGGCTGTTCTACGGGGGCGGCTTCTCTCTCATGGGGGCTCAGATCGTGATGGTGGGCGCTGTGGCGGCCTATACGGCGATCGGCACCTGGATCATTCTCAAGATCATCGATGTGGTCATCGGCATTCGTGTGACGGGAGATGAAGAACAAGAAGGCTTGGATTTGAGCCAGCACGGTGAGAAAGCCTATCACGTATAATAAACGGGCTATGGTACAATCGGCGAAACGATCGTGCCGGCAGTTCCCGCGGCGCGCTACACACAGCGCACGCGGGGCAGCCTGAGAGGGAGAAAGCGCTATGAAGATGATCGAAGCGATTATCAAGCCATTCAAGTTGGATGACGTCAAGGATGCGTTGGTGGAAATTGGGGTGCAGGGTATGACGGTGTCGGAAGTCAAAGGATTCGGACGCCAGAAGGGGAATAAGGAAACGTATCGGGGCGCCGAGTACACGACCGACTTCGTGCCTAAGGTAAAAATCGAGCTATATGTCGCGGATAACATGGCGCAGAAGGTGATCGACACCATCATCCGCAGCGCGAAGACCGGCAGCGTCGGAGACGGCAAAATCTTCGTGTCGGATCTCAGCCACGTGGCGCGGATCAGGACCGGCGAAACGGGGGAAAGCGCGCTGTGACGATGCCGTCAGGCAGTGGGTTGCTGTCCGAGCTCTTGCGCAGGGCGGAGGCCGATCCGGCCTCCGCCCTGGCAGAGTACAGATCGG
The DNA here is from genome assembly GCA_964626135.1 of uncultured Nitrospira sp. Taxonomy (GTDB): domain Bacteria; phylum Nitrospirota; class Nitrospiria; order Nitrospirales; family Nitrospiraceae; genus Palsa-1315. Next base: position 22,756 of record CAZVEZ010000010.1, on the reverse strand, counting down.
CGCTCCGGCAACGGTTGACGGCAGGAGCTTCGGGAGCCGATGTCATGACGGCCCTGACGGAGTTCGTGGACCGGCTGATCATCGGCCGCTACAAAACTGCCATGCGCAAGGCCGGAGAAGTGACGCAGGTTGCGGGAAACCAGTACTGCTGCCTGGTGGCATTGGGCGGGTATGGGTTTCGGGAGCTGGCTCCCTATTCGGATATCGATGTCATGTTCCTCTACCGCGAAGAGGCGGGAGAAGCGGCGCCGGCTCTGTTCAAAGAGGTGCTGCACCATCTGTGGGATCTCGGGTTTCAGGTCGGCCACAGTATGCGGACGATTCGGGAGTGCATCGATCTGGCGGCGGCGGATCTGACGATTCGCACGTCCATGATGTCCTCCAGGTTATTGACCGGAAGCCCCTATCTGTTTCAAGAATTCAATCGCCGGTATGCGCAGGATGTGGTCGGGAGCGAGGTGGGGAAGTTTATCGAGCAGAAGGTGGAGGAGCGCCGCCGTGAATATGTGAAGTTCGGACAGACGGTGTATCTTCTGGAGCCTCACGTCAAGAAAAGCCAAGGCGGGCTGCGGGACTTCCATCTGCTCCGGTGGGCCGGTATGGCCCGGTTTCAAGCCGCAACGTTGCAAGATCTCGCGGATCGGGGATTTCTCTCCAGGCAGGATTGCCTTTCGTTGACGGAAGCCCGCGATTTCATCTGGCGTGTGCGGGCGTTTTTGCATCTTGAAGCCGGGAGAGCGGAGGAAGTTCTGTCGTTCGACGAACAGGTTCGTTTGGCGTCTCTGTATGGATTCCACGATCAGCCCAATCTTCTGGGCGTCGAACTCTTCATGCAGCAGTACTACCGGCATACCATGGGGCTCCATGAAACTCTCCTCCGGTTTGTGGACCGTTGCCTGGCCCAGCCTGTGGACCAGCGTTCGATTTGTGCCGAACCGTTCGCCATGGTGGCCGGCTGTTTTCTGGTAACCAGCCGGCAGCTGACTGTCCCTTCAGAACTTCGGGCTCGCGTGTTGGATAGTCCGGACCTGCTCCTCCAACTGTTCGAACTGTCCCGCTCGCACAGTCTCAAAATCGACACCGACCTGCTGGACGAAATCCACAGTCACATGGACAGTGTGCCGAACGATGCCTTCATGACCCCTGAGGTGAGCCGGATATTTCTGAAGATTCTCGCCGGACCGGGAGCCGTGGCTGCTACCCTCAGAGCGATGCATCACGTGCGTCTGCTGGAGAAGATCATTCCGGTTTTTGCGACGCTCCGCGGCCTGATGCAGTTCAACCAGTATCACAAGTACACGGTCGATGAGCATTCGTTGCTGGCGGTGGGAAAGGCGGAAGAGTTCGCCCATGAGCCCGGTGTGATCGGGAAGGTCTGCCAGGAGATGAAGCGGAGGGATCTGCTGCATCTGGCGATCCTGTTGCACGATCTGGGGAAGGGGCGGAAAGAAGATCACTGTGAAGTGGGCAAGGCGATCGCGGAAGAGACGGCGGAGCGGCTTGGATGCGACGAGCAAGAAACGAGGACGCTGGTCTTTCTCGTGCATCAGCATCTGCTCATGTCGAACACGGCCTTTCGGCGCGATCCGTCCGACGAAAAGGTGCTTGTGCCCTTCGCCAAGCGTGTGGGGACGCCGGATGCCCTCCGGAAGATGCTGGTGCTGACCGCGGCCGATATTGCCGCGGTGGGGCCGGGCGTCTTGACGAAATGGAAGGAGTCGTTGCTGGTGGATCTGTACCTGCGCACCTTGCCGATGGTGTTGGGTGAACGGGATGAAATGCCTGGTCCGGAGCGATTCAAGCAACTGGTCGGCGACGTGGCTGGCGAGTTCACGGATACAGCGGCAGTGGGGGTCGAGTGGATCGAATCGCAACTGAAACAGTTCCCCATGCGGTACCTGTACGGTACGGCGCCGAAGCGGATCGCGGCCCATCTAAGGACGATACAAATGTTGCAGCCGGGGGAGGCGTTGGTCGAGGACACATTTAAAGAGGAACTGGGAATCTGCGAATACACCGTGATTACCTATGACAATCTCACCCCTGGCATCGTGTCAAAAATTGCCGGTGTCATGGCATCCCAAGGACTTCAAATTCAGGATGCGCAGATCACCACCAGAGACGACGGAGTCGTCGTGAACACCTTTCAGGCAACCGATCCGGACTTTGCGGGCGCTCCTCCGCCGGAACGCGGAGCCGACATAGCCGAGATGATCATCCGGGTGCTGAAAGGCGAAGAGTCGGCCGAGCGATTGATCAGCCGGAATACCCGTCTGTCCTCCGAGCGTCAGCGGCCTGCCACTCGCGAGGCAACCGAGGTGGAGATCGATAACGAGACCTGTGATCGGTCCACGATCATCGACGTGTTTGCCGATGATACGCAAGGGCTGTTGTATGCCATTACCAACAGCATTTTTCAGCTCGGCCTGTCGGTCGAAGCGGCCAGGATTTCGACCAGGCTGGATGACGATATACAACAGTCTCTGCGCACCGGCGGCAGACACCAGGTGGCGGACGTGTTCTACGTGACGGATCGGCAGGGAGCCAAGATCGAAGACCCTGCTCGTCTGGAGACCATCCGTTCGACCGTCAAGGAAGACATCGATCGGTTCATGGACCGGCAGGCCGGCGCGCCGGAGAGTATGGCGACAGGATCACTATCGTAAATTACCTGTGAGAAGGAGGAGTGGTTGGAATGAATCCCCGCGAGGTATCGGAGTTTGCGAAGAAGCATAAAATCCAGATTGTGGACTTGAGGTTTGTGGATCTGCTCGGCACATGGCAGCATTTCTCGATTCCTGTGAGCGAGCTGACGGAAGGGCTGTTCAAGGACGGTTCAGGATTGGACGGTTCGTCGATTCGGGGCTGGAAGGCGATCAACGACAGCGACCTGCTGATGGTTCCCGATCCGGCCACGGCCTCTCTCGACCCGTTCTGCGCGGTTCCGACGCTGAGCTTCGTCGGCAACGTGCTCGATCCGATCACGCGCGAGCCCTACGATCGCGATCCTCGGTTCGTGGCGCAGAAAGCGGAGAAATATCTCCAGAGCACGAAGATCGGTGATATCTCGTACTGGGGGCCGGAGGCGGAGTTCTTCATTTTCGATCATGTCCGGTTCGATCAGACGGGCCACAGCGGCTACTACTTCATCGACTCCGAAGAAGGCGCGTGGAATATCGGACAGGAAGGCCACAACCTGGGCGGAAAGATCCGCCACAAAGAAGGATACTTTCCGGTTCCACCGACCGATACGCAACAGGATATCCGCAGCGAGATGGTCCTGGAGATGCAAAAGGCCGGGCTGTATATCGAGAAGCATCACCACGAGACGGCGTCGGCGGGCCAGGCGGAAATCGATATGCGGTTCGACTCGCTGGTCAAGACGGCGGACATGTTGATGATGTACAAGTACATCGTCAAGAACGTGGCGCGCCGCCATGGCAAAACCGCGACCTTCATGCCCAAGCCGATTTTCGGGGACAACGGCACGGGAATGCATACGCACCAGAGCATCTGGAAGGATGGAAAGCCTCTGTTTGCCGGGAAAGAATATGCCGGCATTTCGCAGCTGTGCCTCTATTATATCGGCGGCATCCTGAAGCATGCGCCGGCTCTGGCGGCGTTCACCAACCCGACGACGAATTCCTACAAGCGGCTGACCCCCGGGTATGAAGCGCCGGTCCTGCTGGCCTATTCCAGCCGGAATCGATCGGCGGGTGTCCGGATTCCCATGTACTCACCCAGTCCCAAAGCTAAGCGGATCGAGGTGCGCTTTCCTGACCCGACCGCGAATCCCTACCTCGCTTTTCCGGCTATGCTCATGGCTGGGTTGGACGGGATCGAGAACAAGATTAATCCCGGTGAACCGGCTGAAAAGGATCTGTACGATCTCGAACCGGAGGAAGCGGCAAAAATCCGCACCATGCCGGGCAGTCTGGATGAAGCGTTGCGCAACCTCGAACAGGACCATCAGTTTTTGCTCAAGGGTGGAGTTTTCAGTAAAGACCTGATCGAGGCCTGGATCAGCTACAAACGCGTCAGGGAAGTCGATCCTATGCGGATGCGGCCGCATCCGTACGAGTATCTTCTCTATTACGACGTGTAGGAGCCTGTCCGAGTCATCCTTCGAAAGCCTATGAGACAACGGCGTCCGTCTCTCGAAACCGGGAGACGGACGCCGTTGTTATTGCGCGTGATGAGGAGCGAGACTGGAAATCCTAATCTCACTTTTCGCGCCTGTCTCGCTCGCCTCGCCAGTCTCGCTCCCTTAGAGGGCACCGAAATGTTGTGAGAAAAAATCTCGTGTTGTCTGCATGTGGTGCGCGATATCGGTTTGTAGATGGCGCGCGCAGGCCCGCCAATCGTCCGTGGTGTAGCCGACACGGCGGGCGAGACTCACGAACTCTTCTGAATCGGGCGGCGGAAGCACGAGATCCTTGGCGTTTCCTCGGACCATGCGCAAGCCGTCGATCAGAATGCGGGTGAAAATGTAGGCCTTCCTGAGCGTCTCTCCCTCGGCGCGCGAGACCAGCCCCTCTTTGACCAGCTCGGCGAGCGCCTGCAAGGTATTCGGCGTCCGCAGACTCGGGTGGTCGTGACCATGCATCACTTGCAGGTATTGCACGGCATATTCAATGTCGATGAGTCCTCCCGCGCTATATTTAAGATTCACCTGCCCCGGCTTGACCATTTGTCTGAGCTGTTGTCGCCGAATCTCCACCGCTCCTGGAATGTCCCAGGGATCTGTTCCGTAGACGAAGGAGTCCCGGTGCGCTTCCATCTGCCGGCCCAGCGACTCATCGCCGACTATATGCCTGAGTTTGATGAGGGCTTGCCGTTCGAACGGCGCGGCGTATCCGGTCGGACTGCAGTATTCACGGCCTGCTTCGAGCGCGTTGGCCAGCGAGCTCTTGCCTCCGTGCGGGCGTAGCCGCACGTCGACATGAAAGATGCCTTCCTGCTTGGCTTCGATCCATTGCAGCAGCTCTTGAACGAGCCGTTCGAAGTATTCCGAGTTCTCCAGCTTCGTCTTGCCGTTCGTGGCGCCTTCCCCGCCATAGACGAACAAGAGTTCGATGTCCGACGCATAGCCGAGTTCCCGCCCTCCAAACTTGCCCAAACCCAGTACTGCAAAGGGGCAGGGTTTTCGGTTTCGAAGGAGAGGGCGGCCATAGAGTCGGCCCAACTTCGTCCGGCAATCGATGAGGCTCCGAGCCATGATGACTTCGGCGAGTTGCGTGAGGGCCAGTGAAAAATCAGTCAAGATAGGCGACGCGTCGACGATGTGTTTCATGTCGATCCGGAACAACTCGTTGTCTTTAAAGCGATTCAAGGCCTCTTTTCGGCCTTCGTCTGTTTTCGCGCGAGCGACCGCGCGGTCGAGCTCTTTCCGGAGGGTCGCCTGCGGTTTGATCAAGGGGGCATCCCGGTACTGCGTGAGCAGTGGAAGCAGATTGTTATGCTGGCGGCGCAGAAAGTCTTCCCACAAGAAGTCGCTCGCCCCGAGCAGCCGCGCAAGCAGGGGAAACGTTTTCTTGTCGCTGATGAAGTCGAGGGCTTTGTTTTTGCCCTTCTTGCCCGTTTCCGCGACGATGAGATCGAGAAAGTGGTCGAAGGATGCCAGCGCCTTGGCCGGGTCGGAGGCCCAGGTCAAGGCATGGGTAAACTGCTTGATGAGCACGGCGGTCAGGCGCAGCTGCTGTTGATCTGCGGGGTTCAGCAGCTTCTGCCCGTCGCGGTTCCTGACATAAAACCGATCGCGCAGTTTGACGCCGTCGCATTCGATCTGGGCCTTGGTAATGTAGATGTTGCGCATGGCCAGCGCGTTTGCCAGCGCATAGAGAAAGGCCGGGGTATCGTTCGATTGGATGTCCATGATCGTATCGGTCGGCGATTGGCGGTTGTCGAAGGTGATCTGCACCATATGGAGCAGGCCGGTGAAGGCGCTTCGATGCTTGTCCAATCGTTCGACGAGCCGGCGGTTGACATATTGGCGCGCTTCCTCGAATCGGCCGGCATCCAGCAGTTGAATGATCTCGGTGACGGTTTGTTGGAGGGCCTGTTGTTGTGAAACGGGAAATCCTGCGCTCTCAATGGGGTGTACTAGGAAGATGTCGACGATCTTCTTGCGGCTTAGGCCGGGACGGCCTTTAGACCGACGGGGCGCCGATAGAGCCTCCCGGCGGAGGAGTGGCGAAGGCACGGCTTCCACAAAGGTATAGACCTGTCCTTCCTCGATATTCAGTCCAAAGGCCGAGAGTATCCCGCAAATGGCTGAGAATTCAGAGAAGTAATCGTAGGCGACGATGCTGATTTCCGATCGCCCCGATGGTTTTTGGAGTACGGACAATTCACAGGGGTGGTCAGGCGTGAGCCGGCTGGCAAGCTGGATGTGGCGGGCGACGGCTTCCGGTTCGAACCGTTCGAAGTATTCGGGGTCCATCCGCGAAACAAAATCCCGGAGCACCTCATCATCGACATCCCGGCAAAGAGAGGCCAGGGTCTCGATGATCGACTCGCGTGATCCAAGCCCACCCATCATGGCCTGGAGTATAGCCGAAGTGCGGTTCGTTGTACTAGCAAGTATGTGGCAGTATAATAGCGCCCCTATGGTCGCCGACTCTAAGAAGAACGTACCACGCTATTGTTCTCTTCCAAAACTTGAGTGGGCTCCTCGACCAGATCCTACCCCTGTCCTCTTAGCATCCGGATTGACGCCGGCCCAACTCGACATGATTCTTCAACCATATGGAATCCGCCGCATCCGGGATGCCGATGCGAATTTACAATCGATGGCGGGCGATCCGCACCAGCGGCGCCAGTTGGCGGACATTCTTCCCGCATTGCTGGAGGCCATCGGGCGGACCGCTGATCCGGATCAGGCGCTGAATCACTGGGAGCGGTGGCTCGCGAGTGGAGTGAGCCGGTCGGCTGTCTTGGAATATTTGCGCAGCGCTCCTCGCATGCTGGATCTGGTATGCGCGATTTTCGGGAATAGCGATTCGCTCGCCGTCACTCTCGTTCGCGATCCGCTGCTGCTGTATTGGCTGGCCCAGCAGAATGTGTTGTCCACAGCGCCGACGAAGGCGGGGATGGAACGGACGATTCGGCAGAGTTTGGGGGCTGTCACCGCCACAGAACTCAAGTTGGACTTGCTCAGACGATTCCGTCATCGAGAAATGCTGCGTATCGGCGTGCGCGATCTCGTGCGGTTGGCCGATGTGGCGGAAACCACCGCATCCCTTTCAGATCTGGCGTCGGTCCTTATCGATGCCGCCTATCGCATTGTCGATGCCGCCTTGCGGGCTCGGCACGGCATTCCCATGCACAAGAATCGCCAGGGGCGGTGGGTGGAGACCGGCTTCACGGTCATTGCCATGGGAAAGCTGGGCGGACATGAGCTCAATTACAGCTCCGATGTCGATGTGCTCTATGTCTGCGAATCCCATGAAGGGAGAACCAGGCCGGCTGCGCCGGGAGATACGAAGATCAAGGGGCCTCAGCTGCGGAGACTGTCCAATGAAGAGTACTTTGAAATTCTCGCGCGAGAGCTTACGAAAGCGCTGACCGAACAGACGCGAGAAGGGTATGTCTATCGCGTAGACCTTCGTTTGCGGGCAGAAGGCACGGTGGGGCAACTCACCCGCTCGCTGGACGATTATACCAAATACTATCGAACGAGAGGGCAGGTGTGGGAGCGTCTGGCCCTGCTGAAAGCCTGCCCCATCGCCGGCTCAAAGGAAGTGGGCCGATCCTTCATCAAGATGGTGCGACCCTTTGTGCTGGCGCCCGCATCGAAACGGATGGATGTCGAACAGGGGCTTGCGATTGTGGAAGAGGTCCGGTCGGTCAAGGAGCGGATCGACGCGAAGATGACCGAACGCGGGCATGAACAGCGCAACGTCAAACTCGGTGTCGGTGGAATCAGAGAAATCGAATTTCTCGTCCAAACAATCCAGGTGTTGGCCGGCCGGCGGTTGCCAGAAGTTCTGAGCCGGGGCACTCTTGCTTCGTTGGCGCGGCTTCAGAAAGCCGGTATTCTCTCGGTAAAACAACAGGCCGATCTAACCCGCGCCTATCAGTTTCTCCGGGATGTGGAACACAAACTTCAGATGGTGCACGATCTGCAGACCCATGCGCTTCCGGATCAGCAGAAGGAATTAGAGCGTTGCGCAATCCGCATGGGCTATGACAGAGACGATCGGCCGATCGCGCTCAAGCAATTTCAAGCCGACCTTGCCGCCCATACGACCGTCGTGCACGACATTTTCAGGTCGTTCTTCGAAACCCCGACTACTTCTAAGTTGTTCAAGGCGGCATGCCGGATGACCCGCAAGTAAGGCTTCGAGGTGCATCGGTTTTGATGGCGCAGTAAGCCGTAGAGCCCTCCATACACCGGATGGGGCAGGCCCGCGCCGGAGTCTTCTACCACAGAAACAAAGGGGCCGGATGGCGTATGCCATCCGGCCCCTTTAGTACCCGCTATCAGCTAGTAACTATAGGCTACTAGCCCGTTGCCTCTCCTTAGTACATGCCTTCCATGCCGTGGTTGTGTCCACCACCGCCACCGGCCGGCTCTTTCTTCTCTTCCGGCAGTTCAGTGATCATCACCTCGGTCGTGAGCATCAATCCCGCCACGCTTGCCGCATTCTGCAATGCGCAACGCGACACCTTGGTGGGGTCGATGATGCCGGCCTTGATCATGTCCACATATTCCTCGGTCGCGGCGTTGTACCCACCATTGGAATTCTTATCGTTGCGCACCTTCTCGACGATGACGGAGCCTTCCATCCCGGCGTTTGCCGCGATTTGACGAATCGGCTCTTCGAGCGCGCGGCGGATGATATTGACACCCACCTGTTGCTCCGCCACCAGCTTGAGCGAATCCAATGCGCCGATGCAACGGAGATAGGCTGTTCCTCCGCCGGGAACGATCCCTTCTTCGACGGCGGCCTTGGTGGCATGCAAGGCGTCTTCGACACGCGCCTTCTTTTCCTTCATTTCGGTTTCGGTCGCAGCGCCGACATTGATCACGGCCACGCCGCCGACGAGCTTTGCGAGCCGTTCTTGGAGTTTCTCCCGGTCGTAGTCGGAAGTCGTTTCGTCGATCTGCGCCTTGATCTGCTTGACACGGCCCTCGATCTTCTTCGGATCGCCATAGCCTTCTACGATCGTGGTGTTATCCTTGTCGACCGTGACGCGTTTGGCGCGCCCGAGATCCGTGAGCTTCACGTTTTCAAGCTTGATGCCGATGTCTTCCGAGATCACCTGCCCGCCGGTAAGAATCGATATATCCTCCAGCATGGCCTTGCGGCGATCGCCGAATCCAGGGGCCTTGATGGCCGTCACGTTGAGCGTGCCGCGGAGTTTGTTCACCACCAGGGTTGCCAGGGCTTCGCCTTCGACATCTTCGGCGAGGATCACGAGCGGCTTGCCCATCTTGGCGACCTGCTCGAGGACCGGCAGCAAGTCCTTCATGCTGCTGATTTTCTTTTCGGAAATGAGGATGAGCGGGTCTTCCAGGGCTGCTTCCATCCGCTCGGCGTTGGTGACGAAGTAGGGGGAGATGTAGCCGCGGTCGAACTGCATGCCTTCGACCACATCCAATGAGGTCGTCATGGACTTGGCTTCTTCGACCGTGATCACACCGTCTTTGCCGACTTTCTCCATCGCTTCCGCAATGAGGTCGCCGATCGTCTTGTCGTTGTTGGCGGAAATCGTCCCGACCTGGGAAATTTCAGTCTTGTTCTGGCAGGGCTTGCTGAGCTTCTTCAGTTCAGTGATTACCGCCTCGACGGCCTTGTTGATCCCGCGCTGGATCTCCATCGGGTTCGCGCCGGCCGTGATGTTCTTTGCGCCCTCGCGATAAATGGCTTGCGCGAGCACTGTCGCGGTCGTGGTGCCGTCGCCGGCCGTATCGCTGGTCTTGCTGGCGACTTCACGCACGAGTTGAGCTCCCATGTTTTCGTAGGGATTCTTGAGTTCGACCTCTTTGGCTACGGTCACGCCGTCTTTGGTGATCGTCGGGGCGCCGAACTTCTTGTCGAGAATCGCGTTGCGGCCCTTGGGGCCGAGTGTTGCTTTCACGGCGTCGGCAAGCTGATTCACCCCTTTCAGGATGGACGAGCGCGCTGAGTCACCGTACAAAAGTTGCTTTGCCATAGTCATTCCCCCTTATATCGTCATGGTGTGTGTAAAGTGGTTGATGATTAGCTGTTGAAAACCCCAAGAATGTCTTCTTCCTTGAGGATCAAGCATTCCTCGTCTTCGATGCGGAGTTTGCTGCCGGAATATTTGTCGAACAAGACCTGGTCGCCGACCTTCACGTTCTCAACCTTCTTGCCGATGGCTTGAACGATACCCCGTTGCGGCTTCTCTTTCGCGCTGTCCGGCACGTAAATCCCTCCGGCGGTCCGGTCCAATTCCTCGGTGTAGGTGACGAATACCCGATCACCCAGAGGCTGAAACCCTTTGGCTGCGTTCTTCTTCTCCGTCTTCTCCTTGGCTGCCGTGCTCATAACAATAACCCTCCTCGTTGAAGTTAACCCTGTGAATATCGACGATGTAGAACAGGTTCGAACTCGATGGCGTAACCGTGGTACTCCAGAACGAGTAGAAGTCCTGATCTGCCGGGCACGGGGCTAGAGATAGCCTCGTGTTTATCCAAGTCAAGGGGGAGAAATTAGGAAATTTTCCTCTACCCTCAATACAGGGGGAAAAAGGAATCATACCCGATCGAGAAGTTGATATGCCAGACGTTAATTCGGTGGAGCCGAAGGGATTACGTTCGCAAATGCTCGAAATCCTTGATGTCTTTCTTGACGTAGTCGCGCAAACGCTTGATGATACGGGCTTCCAGTTGTCTGGTGCGTTCTTTGGTGATGGAATATTTGGCGCCGAGATCGTCCAGTGTGAGAGGGGTTTCTGAAAGAATCCTGTTTCTCAGTATATCTTCGTCCCGTTCCTCAAGCGTCTTGATGAATTCGGCAAGCTTGGCGCGAAAGAGGGTCTGCAGTTGGGTCTGCGCAAGCTGCTCATCCGCCGGAACCTGCTGTGAGGGAAGCACATCGAGAAGGCTGCCCTCCTGATCTTCGCCGATCGGCTGGTCCAGCGAGAGTTCCCAGTTGCCCAGCCGCTGTCCCATTTCGATGACATCCCGTTCACGCACGTTCAAGCGGTCGGCGAGCAACTTCGTGTCCGGGGCGAACCCTTCCCGTTCAAGCTTGGCCTTTTCTTTTTTGAGATTGTAGAACAGCTTCCGTTGATCCTGGGTCGTCCCGATCTTGACCAGGCGATAGTTGTTCAGCAAATAGCGAAGAATATAGGCTCGGGACCACCAGGCGGCATAGGCGTAAAATCGCACGTTCTTCGACGGGTCGAACTTCTTGATGGCATGCATTAGTCCGACGTTGCCCTCTTGAATAAGATCCATGTGGTCGGCGCCGGTATGGAGGTATTCGGCGGCGATCGAAATGGATACGCGCAGATTGGCCATGATGAGCTTCACCGCGGCGTCACGGTTCCCATGTGTTCGATATTCATGGAACAGGTGCAGCTCTTCTTCTTTTGAGAGGTAGGGATAGCGCCGGACTTCCGCCAGATATTGCTGGAGCGCCGTGACCGGCACCACGGCTGTGATGCCGGTGGCGGGATGGTCTTCCGAGGTTGCGGGGTGCGACGCTTCGGGAGGCGGACCGGTCTCCGTGATCTCTTTTTCGGAAAGATCCAAGATCTCCGGTTCGACCGGTTGTTTGTCGAGAGCCTTCTTGGGCTTGCGCGGACTCATGGAGGTCGAGATTATCATAAGAGCTGTTAGCCTGGGTGCTGAAAAAGTCCCCTGGCTTTCTGAAAGGTTATGACCCCGGTCACGGCTGAGATTCGAGGGATGTGGTCCTCTTTAGCCTTGACCTCGCCTGCCTGCCGGCTGCGGCATCGGCTTTCTCCGTACCCTTGCGTGAATGAAACAGCGTCCCTATGATGTCGTCTTTCGCGCAGGGACCGGGCAGATTTCTATGACGATGCTGACAGTACTACGAAGCGGGCATTGGCCGTCTCTAGCTGGAGCCTGGTTGCATTTGACCGTCAGCTTCATGGTCTGGCTGTTGATCGGCGCCATGAGTATTTCTCTTGCCCGCGACCTGCAGTTGAGCGATCAGCAAACGGCCTGGTTGGTGGCACTGCCTCTGCTCGGGGGGGCGTCACTCAGGATGCCGGCTGGATGGAGCGCCGACTGGGTGGGCGCTCGGTCCACCGCGCTGGTGATTCTTGTTGCGGAATTGGCCGCCTTGCTGTGGGGATGGCTGGGCGTGTCCGGATATCACGAAGCCTTGGTATTTGCGCTGCTCCTTGGCGTCGCCGGCGCGAGTTTTGCTGTGTCGCTGCCGATCGCCGGACGAGCCTATCCGCCGGCTTCGCGCGGGTTCGTGCTGGGCCTGGCCGCGTCAGCGAACGTGGGTACCGTGCTGATCTTGTTTCTCGCGCCGCGCTGGGCTGCCGTGATGGATTGGCATCAGGTCTGTGGCTTGATGGCTGGTGTGGTGGGTGTCACGCTGGTTCTGTTCGCGCTTTTTGTGCCACGGGAACAGGCGAGCCTGGCGCCTCATCGCGTTGAATGGTGGCGCAATGCGGCGGAACTCATCCGCCGACGATCTGCCTACTGGCTCTGTTTCCTGTATGCCGTCACGTTCGGGGGCTTCGTCGGATTCTGCAGCCTGCTGCCGTTGCTGTTGCACGACCTGTATGAGCTGGATGCGGTCATGGCCGGGACTGTCGCAGCGCTCTGCGGACTCTTCGGCAGTCTGATTCGTCCGGTGGGTGGGTACATTGCGGATCGACAGGGTGGCCTCCGCATTCTTTATTATGTGTTGCCGGTCATCGTCGGTTCAGTCGTGGCGGTGACGAGTCCGTCGCTCTCTATGGCCGTGGTGATGATGGTGATCGCGACCGGCGCGATGGGATTCGGGAACGGCGTGGTTTTCCAGTTGGTTGCCGAATGGTTTCCGAACGATATCGGTCTCGCATCCGGCGTTGTGGGAGCCGCCGGCGGATTCGGAGGGTTTCTCCTGCCCTTGGTCGCGGGAACCATGAAGGGATTGACCGGGAGCTATGATCTGGGTCTCTGGCTCTTCGCAGGATTCGGAGTCTGCGCCTGGGGAATGGTGCTCATCGCGTTGCGCGCTCGGTCGGCTTCATTGACCGGGCCTTCCCCCTGATGGGTTCGCCCGTGACGGTCGGGTCAAAAAAACGATGTTCAATGCGTAATGGTAAATGATAAATTGAAGATCCCTTGCGCCGTTGAATAGCAACCACTGAGCAGAAATCTTATGTCCACTCCTTTCCACAGCATCGAAGACGCCATCAAGGATATTAAGAAGGGGAAGTTCATCATCCTCGTCGATGATGAAGACCGCGAGAATGAAGGCGATCTCGTCATTGCCGCGCAACACGTGACGCCCCAGGCCGTGAATTTCATGGCCCGGCATGCCCGCGGCTTGATTTGCCTCGCGCTGACGCCTCAGCGAGTCGAAGAACTTCATCTCCCGCAGCAGGCCGTGGAGAATACCGCCACCTTCGGCACGGCCTTCACCGTCTCCATCGACGCCAGGAAAGACATTACGACGGGCATTTCCGCGGCGGATCGAGCCACAACGATTCATGTGGCGATCGATCCGAAGTCCAAGCCAGGCGATCTGGCGAGACCCGGCCATATTTTCCCTTTAAAGTCACAACAAGGCGGTGTGCTGAAACGCGCAGGGCAAACAGAAGGGTCCGTCGATTTGGCCCGATTGGCCGGGCTCATTCCTGCCGGCGTCATTTGCGAAATCATGAGTGAGGACGGCACGATGGCGCGCGTGCCGGAGCTGACGAAGTTTGCCAAACGGCATAAGATCAAGATGGTCACGATCAAAGCGCTCATCGAATACCGCATGCAGCGCGAACCCTTTGTGCGGCGGATGGCCAGCGCGCGGCTGCCGACGATGTTCGGCGATTTCGAGGCAGTGGCCTTTGAAAACGAATTGGACGGCCTCACGCATATCGCGTTGGTGAAAGGTCGTGTAGAGGGAGGCGATCCCACCCTGGTGCGTGTGCACTCGAGCTGTTTGACTGGCGACGTGTTGGGGTCGCTGCGTTGTGAGTGCAGGGATCAGCTCCACAAGGCCATGGAGGTGATTCAAAAGGAAGGGCGCGGGGTTCTGCTCTATCTGAATCAAGAAGGGCGGGGCATCGGTTTGCTCAATAAGATCAGGGCCTATGGGTTGCAAGATGAGGGGAGCGATACCGTTGAGGCAAATTTGAAACTGGGCTTCAAGGCCGATCTGCGAGATTACGGGGTGGGGGCGCAGATTCTCGTGAATCTCGGACTGCACCAGATCAAGTACATCACCAACAATCCGCGCAAGATCGTCGGCATCGAAGGTTATGGATTGCAAGTCGTTGAGCGTGTGCCGATCGAGATTCAGCCACGCGCGGCGAATGTGAAGTACTTGCGAACGAAAAAGAAGAAGATGGGGCATATTCTGAAAAAGGTGTGAGAAGGGCCGGTTGGGCCGGTCTCTTGCTCGCGCAACGTGCGGCCTCAGAAGGCCCTCGTTGGACGCGCGCAGTGAGCCAGACCCAATCGACCCTTCTAGCCTGTGCAAGGGGTAGATTAAACGCGCACGATCAGAATGTGCTCGTTCGATGCGCGCAGTTGAAGGGCATGCTGGCCGTCCCCTTGTTCGTGGCGAACGTGCCGGAGGAAATGAAACAATAAGATGAAACTGCGGAAGGGGTCTCATGATGCGGCGGGGTTGCGGTTCGGGATTGTCGTGGCGAGATTCAACACGTTCGTCACGAGTAAGCTGCTGAGTTCGTGCGTTGAGGGATTGACGAAATACGGGGCCGAGGCCGACGACATCGAGGTGGTGCGGGTGCCGGGGGCGTTCGAGCTTCCCCTGGCAGCGCGGACGATGGCCAAGTCGGGCCGGTTTCATGCGGTGATTTGCCTCGGGGCGGTCATTCGCGGCGACACGCCGCATTTCGATTACATCAGCGCGGAGGCCAGCCGGGGGATCGGGCAAGCGGCGCTGGATGCCGACGTGCCGATCATCTTCGGTGTGCTGACGACGCACACGGTCGCCCAGGCGATCGAGCGGGCTGAATCGGCCAAGTTCAATCGTGGCGGAGATGCGGCCAAGTCCGCGATCGAAATGGCGACGGTGATGAACATGATCAAGTCTGACAAGACGCCAAGTGACGGACCGACAGGCAAGAGGCCTGCCCGTGCGAAATCAATCAGGAGAAAGCGATGATGCGTTCTTGCCTGTCATTTCACCATCGAGGTGTCTGTGGGTAGCCGCCATCAAGCCCGTGAGCGCGCCCTTCAGATTCTGTTTCAGTACGATGTCCACGGCAGGCCGGGTTTGTGGCTGGATATGTTCTGGAAGGAGCGCGAGGCCCCGGATGAGGTGAAGACCTTTGCCGAACGGCTCGTGGCTGGAGTGTTGGAGAACAAACGCGAGGTGGATGCGCTGATTGAACGATATGCCACCAATTGGAAAATCAGCCGCATGCCGATCGTGGACCGGAATATTTTGCGCGCCGGTGTCTATGAACTGTTATGGATGGATGATGTGCCGGCTAAGGTGACGGTGAATGAAGCTATTGAATTGGCCAAGAGTTTCGGCGACGACGAGGCGTCGAAGTTTGTGAACGGCATTCTGGATAACGTGCTGGCGACGGAGCTTCTGTTGGCGGAGAAACGAAAAGAGGCGTTAGGGGTGAAGGAAGAGGTAAGGGGTAAACAGTGAGGGGTAAACAGTGAGGAGTAAACAGTGAGGAGTAAGGGGTGTAGGGGAAGATGATCGAGCGCTATACCCGTCCCAAGATGAAAGCCATCTGGGAATTGAAACGCAAGTATGAGATCTGGCTTGCCGTCGAGCTGGCCGCCTGCGCGGCGTTCGAACGGGCAGGGCAGGTTCCGCGCGGCACCTCGGCTCGTATCGGGAAGAAAGCGACGATCGATGTGAAGCGAATCGCCAGGATCGAAAAGGTCACGAAGCACGACGTGATCGCCTTTCTCGAATCGCTCGTAGAATCAGTCGGCCCCGAGCATCGGTTTCTCCATATGGGCCTGACCTCGTCCGATATTGTGGACACGTCCTTGGCCGTGCAAATGACCGAGGCGCTCGACCTTATTCTCGACGATCTTGATGAGCTGATCGTGGTGTTGAAGCGGCAGGCGCTGAGGTATCGGAACCAGGTGATGGTCGGCCGCTCGCACGGCATTCATGGCGAACCGATTTCGTTCGGTTTCAAGCTGGCCATTTGGTATGAAGAGGCCTGCCGGCACCGGGAACGGCTGACGCATGTGCGTCAGGAGATCGCGGTCGGCAAGCTGTCCGGCGCAATGGGCACATTCGCGCATCAAGGGCCTGACGTGGAAGCGTACGTCTGCGCGAAGCTGGGCCTCACGCCGGACCCTGTCTCCAATCAAATCGTGCAGCGCGATCGTCATGCGGCCTATGCCTCCGCATTGGCGCTGTTGGCCGCCAGCATCGAAAAGTTTGCGACCGAGATTCGTCATTTGCAACGGACCGAGGTGCTCGAAGCGGAAGAGTATTTTTCGGAAGGGCAGAAAGGATCTTCCGCGATGCCGCACAAGCGGAACCCCATTGCCTCGGAAAATCTCTGCGGGCTGGCGCGCGTCGTGCGGGGTAACAGCCTTGCTGCAATGGAGAACGTTGCGCTGTGGCATGAGCGAGACATCAGCCATTCCTCCGTCGAGCGCGTGATCATGCCGGACAGCACCATTTTGATCGATTATATGCTGGCGCGGATTACCGATGTCATCAAACATCTGGTGGTCCATCCCGCCAATATGAAACGCAACCTTGATCTCACCGGGGGACTGGTCTATTCGCAACGGCTTTTACTGCGACTCATCGAGAAGGGCGCACAACGCAAAGAGGCGTATGAGGCTGTCCAGCGGAATGCGATGGCTTCCTGGAAAGGGGCAGGTGAGCTACAAGAATTAGTCCGCAGGGACCCCTTCGTAGCGAAACATCTCACGGCAACGGAGATTCGATCCTGTTTCGATCCGAAGTATTATCTGCGCCATCTCGACAAGATTTTCCGGCGGGTGTTCGGGCCGAAAGCGCGTCAACCAAGGAGGGAAAGGAAACCATGAGATTCTCCGCCGCTATTTCCATGCGTCTTATCGCGACGGTGATTGTCGGTCTAGTGGCGGTGTCGGCTGTCGAGGCGGCTGATCGCGATGCGCTGCTGCGCGAGCCGGGCATCTACGCCACCTTTGCCGCCTTCAGTCTTGATGCGGACTGGGCGAAGCAGGATCAGATGACGCGCATCGCGCAGTTAGCCACTTTGAAGGGGGTGGTCGAGCAGCATCGAGAGAAACTGGCGATCGATACCTATCTTCTCCGTGGACTTTCCGATCGCGCCGATGTGCTGTTTCGCATTCATGCGACCGAACTGCGTGAGACTCAACAGTTTCTTCTGGATCTTCAGGGCAGTCTCTTTGGGAAGCATCTCAATACAGCAGGTGTCATGCATGGCCTGACGAAGAAAGCCAACTATGTGCCCGGTATGCCGGACAGCCTCAAGACAGAGTTGAAGACTCCCAGCGAACCTGGTTCCAAGCCCTATGTGATCGTGATCCCGATCCGGAAGGATGCGGACTGGTGGTCGCTGCCGCACGAACAGCGCGCGGCGATGATGCAGGAACATACCGAAGCGTCGTTGCCTTACCATAAGACGGTCAAACGGAAACTGTACCATTCGACCGGTCTCGACGATCTGGACTTCATTACCTACTTTGAAACGTCGCAGTTGGAAGACCTTCACAGCTTGATTCTGGCGTTGGAGAAGGTGAAAGAGTTCCGGCATAACCGGCGGTTCGGCCATCCGACTCTACTGGGGACGATCAGACCGCTGGACGAAATTATCGAAATGTTGGCGCAGTAGTGCGAGACACGCGCGACTGGCGAGAAAAGCGGGACGGATAAAGGCTCAAGGTCCGGGGCATTCAGAACTTTGAACCCAGACTGGTTAAGGAACAACCATGGCGATAGGCGAATTGCTGTACGAAGGGAAGGCCAAGAAGGTTTTTGCGACCGACAAGCCGGATCAGGTCGTCCAGTATTTCAAGGACGATGCGACGGCGTTCAATGCGCAGAAGCGCGGCACCATTGTCGAAAAAGGCGTCGTCAATAATAAGGTGTCTGAACGGCTCTTTCGGTTGCTGGAGCAGGCCGGTGTGCCGACGCATTTTGTCGAGCGCCTCAGCGACCGGGAATTGCTCACGAAGAAGGTCGCAATCGTGCCGGTCGAAGTCGTGGTCCGCAATATCGTCGCGGGCAGTTTGGCGAAGCGGCTGGGGTTGCAGGAGGGTGATCCGATCGAGCCGGCCATCGTGGAGTGGTACTACAAGAACGATGCGCTGGGCGATCCGCTCATCGCCGATGAGCACATTCGGTTGCTCAAATTGGCGACGCCGGAGCAACTGGCGGAGATGAAGCGGCTGGCGCTACAGGTAAATAGAGTCCTCCAACCGTTCTTCCACGAACGGCAGATGATGCTCGTCGATTTCAAATTAGAGTTCGGGCTGTACCACGGCACGCTGATTCTGGCCGATGAGATTTCGCCGGACACCTGCCGCTTTTGGGACCAGACGACGAAGGAGTCGATGGACAAGGATCGATTTCGGAAGGATTTGGGGAAGATTGAGGAGGCGTATCGGGAGGTGTTGAAGAGGGTGTGCGGATGAGAGGACGAAGGGGACGGTGGGGCAGGCCTCTTTGCTCGCAGAACGCGCACGATGAAACGGTGCTCGTTCGATGCGCGCAATAGAGGCCAACCTCACCATCCCCTTCTCAGACCACTCCAAATTCTTTGGTGATGGGAGAGTTAGAGAGGAAGAGGAAAACGTGAAGGGGTTTCGGCGGTTGTTCATGCTGTATGGATTGGTGGCCTCCATTTTGGCGGTCATGTCGGTGGTCGGCCTATTGACCTATCGGATGGGGGAGTCGCCTTGGCGCTGGCCGCTTCTGGCGATAATTGTGGCGGGGTTCGGGACGATCGCGGGGATTTTCTGGATCAGGCGATATGTGGACAGACAGACCAAAGCAACTGAGCAGGAGAGTAAACAGTGAAGGGAAGAGGGGATGGAGGCTGATGATCTTCTGTGCTCGCGCAACGCGCGGTCGCGGACGACCCTCGTTGGACGCGCGCAGTGGAAGATCAATCAGCCCCCATCCCTGAGCAGTAACGAGCGAGATTGAAGGGATCGTTTAAAAGGATGACGGTCGTTCGATGCGTTTAGATGAGAGCCTTCATGCCGCCCTTTGTCGAGGGGGCTGAGAAGAGCGAAGGAGGGGGCGGTGAAAGCGAAGATTCATGTCACGTTGAAACAGGGCATATTGGATCCTCAGGGAAAAGCGATTGAGCATGCGCTCGATTCGCTGGGGTTCAAAAACGCGGGTAATGTGCGGGTCGGGAAGTACATGGAAGTGGATGTGAATGAAACGGACAAGGTCAAGGCCGATGCGCAGGTGAAGGCCATGTGCGAGAAACTATTGGCCAACACCATTGTCGAAGAGTACCGGTATGAGTTGCAGTGAGATGGGGGCAGGAGCAGGGAGTGGCCAGACCATCCTTCTTGCTCGCAGAACGCGCACGATGAAACAGTGCTCGCCTGGGACAAGAGCGCGTCTCGGCGTGCTCGGGGTTGGGCGGGTGAGAATATTGCGCGCAGTGAACGACGGCCTAGCCACCTCCCTGATGAGTTGGAAAACGCAAGGAAGAATATATGAAAATCGGGGTTGTTGTTTTTCCAGGCAGTAATTGCGATCACGACTGCCAGCATGTGTTCAGGGATGTGCTGGGTCAGTATGTGGAGATGATCTGGCACAAGGAGACGTTGCTTGCTGGATTAGATGCGATCGTCTTGCCCGGCGGGTTTTCTTACGGTGACTATTTGCGGACCGGCGCCATCGCGCGGTTCTCGCCGGTGATGGGAGCGGTGAAGGAGTTTGCGAAGAAGGGTGGGATGGTGCTCGGCATCTGCAACGGGTTCCAGATTCTGTTGGAAGCGGGCCTGTTGCCCGGCGCGATGTTGCGCAACCGTTCGTTGCATTTTATCTGCAAAGATGTCTGTGTGAAGGTCGAAAATGCAGCCACGGCGTTTACTAACGCCTGTCAGCCCGGTCAAGTGCTCAAGATTCCAATCGCCCATGCAGATGGGAACTACTACACGGATCCGGTCACGCTCGCGGCGATGCAGGCGAATGCGCAGATTGTGCTGCGCTATTGCACGCCGGAGGGCAAGGTGACGCCGGAAGCGAATCCAAACGGCTCGCTCGATAACATTGCGGGAGTTATCAACGCAGAAGGCAATGTGCTGGGCATGATGCCGCATCCGGAGCGCTGTGCAGAGGATGTGCTGGGTAATGAGGATGGAAAGCTGATTTTCCTGTCGATGTTGGAGGCGTTGAAGAAGGCGAAGCTGATGCTCAGTTTGGTGTAGAAAATCTGAGCGGGAGGATTCATATGGCAATTTCAAAAGGCGAAGTTCTCGAGCTCGTGAATCAGTTTCCCGATCAAATTGAAATCGAGGAGCTGATTTATCGTCTCTACCTTCGAGAGAAGCTGGAGGCTGCAGAAGCCGATATTGCGGCCGGGCGGACGCTGTCCACTGAAGAACTTCGAACGGAAATGGCCAAGTGGCGACGATAAGATGGACTCAGCGGGCAAAAGGCGATTTGCAGGAGGTTTACGATTTTATTGCGCGGGATTCGCTCCGTGCGGCGGATGCGCTCGTGGAACGAATTGTCCACGTGACAGAGCGATTGGCCGCGTTTCCAGAAAGCGGGCGTACCATGCCGGAGTTCCCGACGCTGCCGTATCGAGAAGCTCTTGTTGGGAACTATCGTGTGCTCTATCGAATCGAAGGGGGAGCTGTGTGGATTGCGGCTGTGGTTCATGGGCGAAGTCTTCTCAAGGCCGTTGAATAAGTGGGCTATGTAGAAATGGTCAAACGCGTCAAACTTTGGTGCGACTCCGAGGGAGACTTCCTTGTGGTGATCTTCGATCAAAAGCCAGGCTACTTCCGTGAAACGACCAATGACCAAGTCATGGAAAAGGTGGATGAGGAAGGCAACGTGCTTGGCTTTTCTGTGTTGAAAGTCAGCGCGTTGAAGAAAGAACCGTTGGAAGTGGCGCTGTAAATCTAGACGGTTAGGTGTGAGATGGACGGGAGCGGCCAGGTGCCCTCCTTGCTCGCAGAACGCGCACGATGAAACGGTGCTCGTCCGATGCGCGCAGTCGAGGGCAGCCTTGGTCGCTCCCTTGATGATGGGAAGCTGAGTTTTCCGTCTATGCTGGAGGCATTGCAGAAGCCTAGGCTCAAGATGATGTAGGGGCATTGATGTCGTTTCTAGACCGGGTGACCGATTCAAGTTTCAAGATTAACGATCTTGGACAAGTGGTCTTTTACCCATGGGGAATACTTGGGAAGGGTTATGTTCTAGGCAGTGATGAAAAAGAAGAGCAGGTGCGCAGATTCGGTAGGAAGTTTATGCTACTTGGTTTAGGACTTGTTGTTTTAACCATTGCTACGGTTGGGCCGACTTGGGGATTGCTTTGGTTGCCATTCGTGATTCTCTTCTACTGGTGGCGCGTCAACAACTTGCTGCAGGGATGTGAGAAAGCGCATGGTAAGCCAGTGCACACGGTGAATTTTCGCGAATGAGAAGATCGTCGGGACTAGATTTGACGGACCATGAGTTGACGGAAGAGCATGAGGCTGGAATTCTGGCAAGCTTAGCCGAACTCGATGCGGGTGCTGGCATTACTCTCGCGGATGCGATTGAAACAATTAAGAGAGGCCCTAGGGAGGTCCTAGCTATGGAAATCTTTTCTGGTATCTCGATGGACCCCGGTATCAGATTCGGAAAACCCTGTATCACAGGAACACGTATCGATGTGGCGACGGTGGTGGGGGCGCTGGCGGCGGGGGAAAGTATTGAAGCGGTACAGGACGCCTATGCCATCACGCGAGAGCAGATTTTGGCAGCGGCTGGATATGCGAGAGGGGAGGTCTTATGAGTAAGGCCACGGTCAAAGAGGAAATGAAAAAGATGCTAGAGACTCTTCCTGAGGATTGCACATGGGAAGACATTCAGTATCACATCTATGTCAGGGAGAAGATTGAACGCGGAGTGGCTGCTGCAGACGCCGGTGACATTATTTCTCAGGAGGAAGCTGAAAAGAGGGTTGATCAGTGGCTAAAGTCGTCTGGACAGGACCGGCGCTGAAGGATTTAGAAGTTATCGTTAGATACATTGCGATGGATTCTCCGCGATATGCGGAGCGATTCTCGAAGCGATTGGTTCAGGCGCCGCGAGCGTTGAAGGAGTATCCCTCCCTCGGGAGAATAGTTCCTGAGTATCAGTTGTCAAACTTCCGAGAGCTGATTCATGGAGCCTATCGGATCATTTACGAAATTCGTCAGGACACCTGTTATATCGAGGCGGTGATTCACGCAAGCAGGGATTTGATGATGCACTATGAGCCCGGCCAGTGGGATGTGACGGAATGATTATCACCAAAGACCTCATCGCGCAGCATAATCTGACGGATGATGAGTATAAGAAGATCGTCGAGATTCTGGGGCGGGAACCGAATATCACCGAGCTAGGCATGTTCTCGGTGATGTGGTCGGAGCATTGCTCCTATAAAAGTTCGCGCGTGCATTTGAAGA
>CAZVEZ010000009.1:0-35388 GCA_964626135.1 uncultured Nitrospira sp. | reverse complement strand
GCCTCCTATTTTCTCACGCACATTAAACTCGTTCATCGCCACCGCGACTCCCCGATGGATCAAACATTCCATCGCATCGACAGCGCGGTCGAGACAGGGGTTCAACGCCTCGATCTCTTCTCTCGTGAATGCCTGCAACACATAGTCCGCTGAATCCTGATACGGTGCCGGTCGGCCGATTCCGATTTTGATTCGCACAAACTGGGGGGTCCCGATCGCGTCGATCACCGACTTGATCCCATTATGCCCGCCATGGCCACCGGCTTGCTTGATCCGGAGACGTCCCAGATCAAGATCAAGATCGTCATGGACGAGAATCAGATCGTCGGCAGTCAGCGAATACTCGCGTAGAAGGCCTTTGAGCGGAGGACCGGTGATATTCATCCAATCGAGGGTGCCGGCGAGTTCGAAGAGTTCAGACCCAAGCCGTCCTGATCCACGATGAGTCGTGCCGCGCTTGGCGAGACGGATAGACCACCGAGCCGCGGCCCGCTCGACGACCCACATGCCGACGTTGTGGCGGGTTTGGGCATAGGCAGCACCCGGGTTGCCCAGCCCAACGATGAGGCGCACGGTTACTTCTTCTTCTCGGCTTCTTTCTTTTCAGCTTTTGGCGCGGCAGCGCCTTTCTTGTCGCCGCCTTTCGCATCGGAAGCGGCAGCAGCCGCACCGGCTTTTGCCGGCTCGCCTCCCTCAGCGGCTTCACCAGCCACTTTGCCTTTCGCGACCACTTCAGGCTCTTTCGCGCCCTCCGGTGCGGCTGCGCCGCTGGCGAGAAGCGATTCAAGCTTGGCTTCCGTCATCGGCGCGGCCACGCTCACGACCATGTGCTCAGGATCATCGAGATAACGGATCCCTTCCCGCGCAACCAAGTCTCTCAGATGGAGACCTTGTGTAATAGCAAGTCCCGAGGCATCGACTTCGATGAAGTCCGGCAACAGAGCAGGCAGACACTCAATATGCAACTCGCGCATATTGTGATGGAGAATGCCGCCTTCCTTGACGCCGGCAGGCACTCCGCCGGTCAAATGCAGGGGCACCTTCACACGAATCGGCTTGTCCATCGATATTTCGAACAAATCCGCATGCAAGATATGTCCTTCAACCGGATCGACCTGGAAGTCGCGTAACAACGCGGTCCGGTTCGGTTTCGACTTCGCGCCGGTGAGCGTGAGCGACACCAGCGCGGCCCCTCCAGCCTGTGCTTTTAAAATCCTGACCAGGCTATCTGGTTCAATCGTCAAGAGGAGGCATTCGCCCTGCCCATACAACACGCCTGGAACCTTGCCCTCACGCCGAAGCTGGCGCGCCGCGCCTTTCCCCGTTTTCTCTCTCACCGTAACTGCGAGTTCGAACTTCATGATATGCCTCCGCCCCCTTCTCTCTGATCTTCAGCCGCCTCAGTCACACGTTATGCGAATAATGAACTCACCGACTCATCTTCGTGAATTCGCCGAATCGCCTCTCCTAACAGTGGCGCGATCGACAGTTGATGTAACTTCGGGCAAAGAACCTCTTTGCCTCGTAATGGAATCGAATTGGTGACGATTACCTGCTTCAGACAGGATTGCTGGATCCGTTCCAACGCCGGTCCAGTGAGCACCGCGTGAGTGCAGGCGGTCCACACTTCCCGAGCCCCGCGATCCATACAGGCCTGCGCCCCCTTCACGATGGTGCCTGCCGTATCGATCATGTCATCCAGCAGCAGCGCGCTCTTCCCCGCAACATCGCCGATGATGTTCATGATTGCCGTCTGATTCGGCCCTTCACGCCTCTTATCGATAATCGCCAGACTCGCCTCAAGCCGCTTGGCAAAGGCGCGAGCCCGTTCGACTCCACCGGCGTCCGGCGAGACGACGACCAGATCGCTCACTTTCTTCTTCGTAATGTAGTCCAACAATACGGGTAGCGCATAGAGATGGTCCACCGGCAGATTGAAGAAGCCCTGGATCTGCCCCGCATGGAGATCCATCGTCAGCACCCGGTCGGTACCGGCTGTGCTGATCAGATCGGCCACGAGCTTCGCTGAAATCGGCACGCGCGGCTGATCCTTACGATCCTGTCGTGCATAGCCGAAATACGGGATGACCGCCGTGATGCGATTTGCAGAGGACCGCTTGAGCGCATCGACAATGATCAGCAGTTCCATCAGGGAGTCGTTGACCGGCTGGCAACTTGATTGCACGACAAATATGTCGCCGCCTCGAACATTTTCCTCTATCTTGACGCGAATTTCTCCGTCACTGAATGATCCGACCGTCGCCTCGCCGAGCTTGGTTCCAAGGAATGCGCAAATCTCATGGGCTAGAGCCGGATTCGCGTTGCCGGAAAATACCTTAAGCTCTCCGCTCATCAATTCCTCAGGAGGGGTCTTAGATGCGATGGCATCTCATGTTGATTGTGTATCAGATATGGTTCGTCTCGACGGCGAGCCTCGGTGGGCGTCTCATCATGACCCGCCTACCTACCATTCACTGCGCGCTGTTGAGGAAGCCACCTAAGGGGCCGAACTGTAACGGAATGCACGGGGAGTTGTCAACCAAGTCACAGCTTATCGTGGCCGTTCCTGCCGCCAACCACGTGGGCCTGAACATGTGGGAACGACAAATACCTTCATAAAATTCTCTCTCTCGAACTGGGCCTCGACCAAGCGGGCGCGCGCCTCGTCCGCGAATACCCCGAACACCGTCGCCCCGCTCCCGGACAGTAGCGCGATCTCAGCTCCCTGGGCCTGCAAACTCCGCTTGATCTCGCGAAGCTTTTCATGCGCGCCGAAGACCGGCGCTTCGAAATCGTTTTCGGCCACGCCAGTCAACTGAGCCCAGCTCACTCGCGACTGCCGGTCAAGCTCTCTCTGGGCCGACGAGAGCGGCGCCACGGTAGTTCTGGTGGCGGCCAATTCTTGATAGGCCCACTTCGTATTGATCCCAAACCCCGGATTGACCAGGACAACCCATCGGGTCCCTTCAATGGCAATGGGCTGAACGGTTTCTCCTCGACCCGTCACGAACGCTGAGGGAGCAAAGAGGAAAAATGGGACATCGCTCCCTAATGATTGCCCGACATCAGCCATCTGCGCAGGAGACCATTCTAACCGTAGTAAATGGTTCAACCCTATAATGGTGGCTGCGGCATCGCTGCTCCCGCCACCGAGACCGGCTCCCATCGGAATGCGCTTGCGCAGATCAATGTCGAGTCCAATGGCGCGCCGAGCATACGCCAACACCACGGTCGCCGCGCGATAGACAAGATTACTCTGGTCCGTAGCCAGCTGCGTCGCATCACACCTCAACTGAATGTCCTGTCGGTCGGCGCATAATCTGATCTGCACCTCGTCCTCAAGGCCAACGGTCTGCATGATCGACCAGAGATTGTGGAATCCGTCTGGGCGGCGGTCGAGGATACGCAAAGTCACGTTGATTTTGGCAGGAGCGAAGACGGTGACCTCGGAGGGACTCGGCTGTGGATTAATCGCGGCCTCCCTTAATGGCATACTTCTCGAGTCGATAGCGAAAGGATCGCGTATTCAGCCTCAGAAGGCGTGCGGCCTTTTTCTTCACCCACATGGCCCGTTCGAGCGCCTTCAGGAGCAGGTCTTTCTCTATGCCGTTGATGAGCTCCTCCAAATCCAACCCATCTTCAGGCAAATCGGTGGGCACTCCCTGCTGCTGCGGAGTCACAACACGATGAAGCCAGCCACGGATATCCTCATCCGACACAGGGGCACCCGAGGAAAATGTGACCACGCGCTCGATCAAGTTTTCCAGTTCACGCACGTTGCCGCGCCACTCATGGCCCAACAATACATGCATGGCCTCCGACGTCAGTACGGGAGCCGGCTTGCCGCTTTCCTGTGAAAACTTCTCAAGGAAATGGTTTGCGAGTAACGGGATGTCTCCTGTCCGAAGACGCAACGGGGGGAGCCGGATCGGAATCACGTCCAAGCGGTAGTACAAATCTTCGCGAAATGAGCCGTCGGCCACAGATTTTTCAAGATCCTTATTGGTCGCGGCCACAATGCGCACATCGACCTTGACATCCTGGTTGCCGCCCACACGCCGGAACTCACGCTCCTGAATGACGCGCAGCAGCTTGACTTGAATGGTCGGGGTTGTATCGCCGATTTCATCCAGGAAGATCGTGCCGCCGTTGGCGACTTCGAACAATCCCGCCTTATTGGCCATCGCGCCGGTAAAGGACCCCTTCATGTGCCCGAAGAGTTCGCTTTCAAGCAAGGTCTCCGGCACTGCGCTGCAATTCACCGCCACGAAGGGCATCGAACTCCGAGCGCTGTTATAGTGAATCGCGCGCGCCACCAGCTCTTTCCCCGTTCCGCTTTCCCCGCAAATCAGCACATTGCTCTTGGCATCTGCGACTTGGCGCACCACGTCGAATACCTTCTGCATACTCTCGCTCTGGCCGACGAGCTGCGCAAACGACGACTGACTCGCCATTTCGCGCTTCAACAAAATATTTTCGGTCGAGAGACGCCGCTTCTCCAACGCGTTACGGATGATCAACTGCACTTCATCGACCTGAAACGGCTTGGTCAGATAGTCGTACGCACCCTGTTTCATCGCATCGACCGCCGAGTCCGCAGTGGCAAATGCCGTCACGACGAGGACTACGGTTTCAGGAGAAGAAGACTTCACAGCCTTGAGGACTGCCATGCCATCGGCTTTCGGCATACGAAGGTCTGTGATAACAAGATCGAAGATTTCTTTGCCGATATGGCCAATGGCCTCTTCACCATCCGACGCTTCAGTGACGGCATAACCCGTACGTTTGAGCATGATGCTCAGGACTTCGCGCAACCCCCGCTCGTCATCGACAACTAGGATCTTTTCCATGGCGTCCGCCCTTCATGCCACAACCGCACCCCGGCATCCCCGGAACGCGGCATACATACGACAAACCGTGAGCCTTGACGCTCCTGGCTTTCGACCTTGATCCATCCTCCGTGCAGATCGACGATACGATGCACGGCTGCGAGTCCTAATCCCGAACCCTCTTTCTTCGTCGTGAAAAATGGAAGGAAGATCTTGTCGAGGTTCTGTTTCGCAATACCTTCCCCGGTGTCTTGAAACGCAATTTCAATGACCTCGCCCTTGCGGCCACCTGCATCCACATGACGACTGTTCGTCGAGATCGTCAACTGTCCACCCTCCGGCATCGCTTCAAATGCATTGGTCGCCATATTCCAGAACACCTGCCGGAACTGATCTTGATCGACGAGGGCTATGAGCGCATCGGTTGCCAGGGACGTGACGATTTTAATTTTGGAACGTGTTCGCGCCTCATGTTGAACGAGATCAAGTGTCTCGGCAAGTACTTTGTTGAGATCACGCTCCATGAGATTGAGCGCCGGCGGGCGCGCATATTGGAGAAACTCGGTGATGATGTTGTCGAGCCGAGTGGCTTCCCGAATTGCAATGTCCATCAACCGGCGATTGGTTTCATCTTCTATGGCATCTTTCCGGAGCATCTGCATCGCACCGGCCAGCGCGCCGAGCGGATTTCGAATCTCATGGGCCATGCCCGCTGACATCTCGCCCAGACTTGCCAGCCAATCCTTGCGGCGCATCTCCTCTTCAAGATCCCGAATCTGTGTCAGATCTTTGAACACACCGACCAAGCCTGTCTGCCGCCCCTGTTCGTGCAATGGGGAAAGAGTCATGCCGAGGATCAAGCGGTTGCCGTCGGCACGTTTACATTCCACTTCAAATCGCGTCGTCGTGGACACCACGCCATGAGGTTGTTCGTCTGATTGTTGGCTCGGATGCCAGTTAAAGACCTCGCGCCAGGGACGCCCGGCCACGTGAGTAATCGTATATCCGGTCGCTTCCTGCGCCGCCGGGTTGAACGAGGTGATGCACCCCGTAGCATCGGCCGTAAACACGCCGCTGCTGATACTGTGGACGATATTCTCGTGGAACGCTTGGAGACGGGTCAGCCCCTGTTCCTTCTCGCGTAACGAATGATCGGCCTGCTGAAGCTGCTCCGCTAAAGTTCCGCCAAGAATTCCGACGACAAGAAAGGCGAGCGCATAGACGCCGAACGTTTGAAACGTTTCCGGCACAGTCAGCCGGCTCGGCGGCAACCATCCCCACCCGTCAATCAGCCCGTACAACTGAACGTTCGTCAGGAGCCCAAATACGATAATGCAGAAACATGCGGTAAGGAGCCCCACTCGCCGACGGGGCACGAGACTGGCAACCGCCACTGTGATGACGTACAGCACTGCAAATGGACTTTCAATCCCTCCCGTCCTGCTCACCAACACTGTTTCAAGAAGGAAGTCGATCCCCACCTGAACCCAAAAAAATATGGTGAGCATCTTCGATGAAGTAAGCGTGCGGAGTAGAATGGCGGAGGGAATCGTCAGAATATAGGTGACAATGATCAGGGTGTAGAACGTTTCAATTCGTCCGCCCTTCACAACTTGGAAGGCGAGAGACAGGCCAAGCATGAGGGTCACGAGGGCCATTCGAAGCCCCATGATCCAATACAGCCTTGTGCGCAAGTCGTTCATGAGCAGCCACTCACCGAGAGAGATAAAGAAACGGTGGGACAGGGAGAACGGTGTGCCTCGCTCCTTCTCCCCGGAGAAGCAAACAGGAACTGTGCCAATGTCCGTACGATATGGCGTCGAGTGATGTGGGCGTAAAGACTGAGCGCCTTCATGCTGGAAACGCGACCCACCTCCGTGAGAGGGATGGACGAAACATCGGCGCTATCCGATGGCGGATGCCATTTTGAAAATCGGGAGATACATCGCGATCACGATAAACCCGATTACAATCCCCAAGAACACCATCATCGCCGGCTCAAGCAGTGCCGTGAGCGAGGCGACTGCCTGATCAACCTCATCCTCATAGAAGTCTGCGATTTTCCCCAGCATGGCGTCCAGCGCGCCGGTTGACTCACCGACGGCAATCATGTGCGTCACCATCTTCGGAAAGACCCCGCTTGCCGCTAACGGATCGGCAATGGTCTTTCCGCCACTGATACTGACGCGCGCGTTGATCAACGTTTCTTCGATGACTTTATTGCCAGAAGTTTTTGCGCAGATGGTCATTCCATCGAGTAATGGAACCCCGCTGGAGAGCAACGTCCCAAGCGTACGAGTAAACTTAGCAACCGAGGCTTTTCTGATTAAGTCTCCAACCACCGGGAGCTTGAGAAGCGACTTATCGATGACCTTCCGCCCTTGAACGGTCCCATAGTACTTTTTCACCCCAAAAATGATCCCCACAATGCCCCCAAGGATGACATACCAGTACGCGATAAAGAAGTTACTGATGTCGATGACCAGTTGTGTGGGGCCGGGCAACGCGACTTTTCCAGCAGATAGTTCAAGAAACATTTTGGCAAAGATCGGGATGACAAACAGCATGAGAATCGTGATGACAGCAACGGCAACTCCCATGATTGTAACAGGGTAGACCATGGCAGACTTGATTTGCCCTTTGAGCTTCATCGCTTTCTCGATATATTGGGCGAGACGCGTCAAGATCGTATCGAGCAATCCACCTACCTCACCCGCATGCACCAGATTGACATACAAATCGTCGAAGACCTTTGGGAATCGTCGCAAGGCATCCGAAAATGTCGACCCTGCTTCCACTTGAACCTTCACTTCCCCGACCGTCTCTCGCAGAACTTTGTTTTCGGACTGGGTCGAAAGGATTTCGAGACACTGCACCAGAGGCAGACCTGCATTGATCATCGTGCCAAATTGTCGCGTAAATACAACCAGATCTTTATCGGTGAGGCCAGCTCCAAAACTCAAGCTGAATTTGCCCGCGCCACCCTTCTTTTCTTCAAGACTGGTGACAACGACGCTCTGTTTGCGGAGTTGATCGACCGCTTCATCTCGGGTCTTTGCGTTCAGCTCGCCCTTCTTGACGGCACCTGATCTGGTTCGCCCGACATATGCAAAGGTAGCCATGCGCAACTCTCACCCTTCGATGTGGCCGTCACTTGGCCGGTTATAGACTGAGTGAAATACCTACCAGGCGAGTCTACTGGCCACCCCCAAACCTGTCAAACAAATGCACAAACTTTGCGCAAGAGATACGGCATGCAGGCCCAGTAATACAAAGCCTTAGCTGCTGATGACATTCGTATGCCGAATGCCTCGGTAGAGATAATGCAAGCCGGACAACAGCGTGAAGGCAACCATGCCGAACAAGAGAGGCAGTACGATGGTGAGATCGATGTGACGGGAACTCAAAAATATGACCGTGACAACATATGCCAGTTGGAGAAATGTGGTGCCCTTGCCCAAAAAGGTGGGGGTAAGATCCACGCGCGAATCTGTGAAGTGCGCCACCGCCGTTCCCAGCAACAGTATCACGTCTCGACTAACCACGAGGATGGTAACCCACAACGGAATCAAATGAATCATCGAGAGCGTGATAAACCCGGAGGTGAGGAGCAGCTTATCGGCCAGAGGGTCCAACACGGCTCCGAGCCGTGTATACTGATTCTTCACTCGGGCGATGGCCCCATCGAGGGCATCAGTGAGTCCGGCCACAACCAGCACAATGAGCGCCTGATCGTATTTTCCGTAGATCAGTAACCCAATGTAGAAGGGAATGAGGAGAATACGAAGGATGGTCAAGCTGTTGGGGATATTCATATCGTCAGGAACACAGCGGCCTACCACAGCGGGGGGGAATAATAGGAGGCCGTAACACAGTTGTCAACGGCTTGCAGTCGGCACGACCCCACCCTATAATCTCATCCGACCCCTGGACCATCCCAGATGAATGTCACCGTCATGGAGGTTGGAGTGAGTTCGCTTCCGCTGCTCTTTAAAAAAGAAGGCCTGGTTGAAAAGCACCAAGTCGAAGGAGTCGACCCGAGCGATCGATATTTCAATCGCACAGTCCTCATCAATCGAACACCCTCCGGCTACGCCGCCAAGGTCATGTACGAAGCCCTGACTGTCGAAGGGCATTCGCATCCGACCATCGCTGCTGCGGTACAAGAACTTATCGAGTTGATGCAGGGATTCGGCTTCACAAAATTGAGAACCCGCGCCAATTTCAAAGGCGTGAAATATCTCGCCGAAAAGGAAACCTGGATCGACTATCCGGACCCAGCGTAGTTTCAGCAATCACCCAGACACATATTCCCGATAGACCAGATCGTGAATGCATGGACGGAACACCTTAATCTTCTCGTTCTTCCGACTTGGATGCACCCGGTTAGATAGCAGTACCACTTCCAATTCGCACAGCGGATCAATCCACAGCGATGTCCCGGTGTAGCCGAGATGACCGAACGACCACTCGGAAAATCGAGATCCTGCTGATGACGGCACTGAGGGAGTGTCCCACCCCAATGCCCAACTCGATTGAGGAGGAGATTCTTGGCGATTCGTAAATTGTCTGACAAGCTTCCCATCCAGGATCGACTGTCTTCCACGATGGCTGCTGAGCCAGGCGCCGGAGACAGCCAGCACCGATTCGGCAGTCCCGAATAGCCCTGCATGGCCCGCAACGCCACCCATCGCCGCAGCATTCTCGTCGTGCACCTCCCCGCATAAGAGTCGATTGCGCCACTCGTCCTGCTCGGTCGGAGCGATTCGTGATACATCAACGGCCGGGCGTATAACACCTTGTTCCATTCGCCCTACCGTGGGGCAAAACAGCAGTGGGTCTGCTCCTAGGGGTCGGGCGATGGCCTCTTCGTACCAGAGGTCCAACGGTGTTCCACTGAGACGCTCCACCAGAAATCCTAACAGCATGAATCCCAGATCGCTGTAGACGTTTCGCTCTCCACAGGCATAGATCAATGATTCGTCCCGAATCATTCGCAATACATGTTGCGTGATAGGCTGACTCTCGCCAGGAAATCCTGGAACAATATCTCGTGCGTCAAGCCGCTCATAGAAGGGCCGCCATCCCGGCAGACCCGATCGATGGGTCAGGAGATCTCGTACCGTTGCCCGACCGATCGGGGTCCCTTCAAGTTCGCCTAATATCCGTTGCACAGGGTCCTCAAGCCCAAGCTTGGCGCGTTGAATCAGAAGCAAGACGGATGTAGCCGTCGCCAGCGGTTTTGTGAGAGAGGCCAGATCATAGATGGTAGAGGGATGCACGGGAAGGCCCGGAGGCTCCGACGACAATCGTCCGGCCACAACCATGCATTGCAACTCACCGCGCAGACGCACCGCCAGTTGCGCACCGGGAAAAACACCGTCGTCAACGGCCGATTGCAGGGCCGCCTGGATGACATGACTGGTCGCCATAGGCAAGAGACCTATTATTTATGGGGGGAGTCTGCTTCTGGACAGTGCGAAGCACACCGAGAATCGAATCAGCGAACGAGGATCGACTCGCTTCAACACATCACAACGCCGGACTTGATTCTCCTTCAAGTTTTTCCGCCGATGCCGTCGCGGCGTCGTGGAATGCTTCCTGTTCTTCCACTTCGAACAGACGTTCGAACATCCGCAACGACGCGCGCAACCGTTCAATCATCAGCACGCGTTGTTTCTGGAGCGCCGAGAGGTCGCGCTGTGTATCGGCCAGCTCGACCCTTGCCTGCCGGATCAACTCGCCGGCCTTCAGCTCGGCCTCCTTGATGACGAGATCCGCCTCGCGCTGAGCACTCCGCTTCACGTCATCTGCCAGCGATTGAGCAGAGAGAAGGGTACTCGACAATGTCGCCTCCGTCCGCTTGAGTTCGGTAAGCTGCTGCTCCAAAAACATGATTTTTTCCCGCTGCACGGCATTGTCCCGATTCAATGATTCAACCGTCTGTGCCAATTCCTCAAGAAAACGATTGACCTCTTCTTTGTCGTACCCGCGAAAGCCGGCTTTGAACACCATTTGCTGGATATCGAGCGGTGTAATTCTCATGGCATCCCCCATGGTCATTTCAGTTCATCCTCATGGCCAATTCTTTGAGTGATTGCACAACCGCGATTTGCAGAAAAGTGATGATGAGTAACACTATGATCGGCGACAGATCCATTCCTATTCGTAATCCGATCACTCGACGAATCGGCGCCAAGACCGGTTCGGTCGCACGATTCAGAAATTGCACGATCGGATTCCACGGATCCGGGTTGACCCACGAGAGCAGCGCACGAGCGATAATCACCCACATGTAGAGCCATAACACATAGTCAAGGATGGTCGCCACTGCCGAGAGCGCATTACCCGCGACAAACATCAGCGCCCCAACTCTTTCGATCGTGTGGTAGCGGCCTCGACCGCTGCCATCAGCGTAGCACGGAATCCTCCCTGTTCAAGTTGATGAAGCCCGGCGATTGTCGTGCCTCCGGGAGACGCCACCCGATCTTTCAGCTGAGCGGGGTGCAGCTCTGATTCGAGCACCAATCGAGCCGCGCCGAGCACCGTCTGGGCGGCAAGGAGTTCGGCGGTCTGTCGAGGTAAACCCATCATGACCCCCCCATCCGCGAGCGCTTCAATCGCTTGAAATACATAGGCCGGCCCACTACCGCTCAATCCGGTCACGGCATCCATGAGTCGTTCCTCAACCGCCACCACCAAGCCAACCGTTTCGAACAGCGATCGAGCCAGGTGACCATCATCCTCGGAAACCCCAGCGCCGGTTGCCAAAGCGGTCATACCCTCACGGACCAAAGCCGGAGTATTCGGCATCGCACGGACCACTCGCATCCCGTCGCCTATCTGTTCTGCGATGGTCCGAATCGTCACCCCTGCCACAATCGAAATCACAAGTGCATGGGCCAGGGTCGGACCAAGCTCGCTGAGCACGGCAGGAAGATTCTGAGGTTTCACCGCCAAGACAATGACGTCAGCCCAGGCGGCAGCCTCACGGTTGGCGGAACCGATTCGAATGCCGAACTGACCCTTCAGGCGATCACGGCGCTCCGCAACGGGGTCTGTCGCCCATATTGACTCGGCAGAACAGACCTGTCCTGCGAGAAGACCGCCAATTATGGCCTCAGCCATCTGGCCGCCCCCGATAAACGAAATCTTACTCGTGATCGTCGGACTAGACACACCTTACTCCAAAAGTAGCTACGGCGGGTCTCACTATCGTAACCCCCTTGTCGACCGCAACGTGATCATCATAAAACGAAATATCCATCGAGCGTTCAGTCACAGGCATCATGCTGTTTGCGTGGTAGCGGTATAAGAGGCCCAGCGCCAACTCACATAGATGACGGAAGCAGAGACGAGCCCATCCCGGACTGCTGGCCCTTCTGATCAACATTCGCTGAAAACTGTCTCAGGCAGTTCAAAAATATTGTACCGAAACCTCCAGCCAATGTCAGGTCCGCGCCTGAATAGACTGCTCTTGACCACTATTGCCGAGAGAGCAGGGTGATCCCGCTGACCATCGTCCCATTCACACGGCCTTCCCGTCGATATGAATAAAAAAGCTGATCATGGCAGATCGTGCACAGATTCACCGTCGTGACAGAGTGTGCCGGCACACCCTGCTCCTCCGCTTGCAGACGGACCAAGGCTTTGAGATCCAATCGCGCTTTGCGTCCTCGATAGTCCCGCACAACAGACTCCCACTCAGACAATCCCGTTTGGAGCTGGTCGAGCACCGGAGCGTCTACTTCATAGCAGCAGGGACCGGCCGAGGGACCAATGCTGACTCGCAGATCCGGCTGCGTCGATCCAAATCTGGTCGCCATCAGCGTGATCGTCTTCGACACAACTCCTGCGACGGCACCCCTCCAGCCGGCATGAATTGCCGCGACAACATGCCGACGTACGTCATGCACAAGCACAGGGACACAATCCGCCGTGCGCACCGCCACCGTCACGCCGGGTTGATCGGTCACCAACGCGTCCCAGCCGCCGGTGAACTGATCCGATTCGGTGAGTGGGCGATCCAACACCAAGGCATCGGTCCCATGCACTTGCTTGACAGACAACAGCCACCCATGCCCCTGTACCCCGGACTGACGAGCGGGCATGCCGACATCGAATGCCAGCGAGTCTGCATGGCTGCGTGTGCCGAAGAAATGCCGGACGCCGTCGCGCGCGGACGCGAAGGCAGGAACCGTGATGACAGCTGCACTCATGGCCATCTTCCGTTCAGATTACCCGCTTCCACAAGACCTAACGGCTCAGTCAACCTGCTTCCGCAAAAACGTCGGCACATCCCACTCATCTTCAGTAACCGCCGCCACTCGCTCCATCGACTCTCGCGCCTCTCCCATCCGCCGCAGGAAGGTCGGACGGTCGAGATCTTTCATAGGCCGCTCCGCATAGGACCGCTCTCCCACCGCTTGACCGGCACCGGTCATCGCCGGTTGCGCAGCGCGGGAAGTCCGAGCCGCAGCCACAGGAATTGGAGCAGACTGCTCATCCCGTTCAAATCCGGTCGCAATTACCGTTACAACCAGATCATCCCCCATATCGGGGTTGATCACCTGTCCGACGATGATATTGGCCTCAGGATCGGCTGTCTGTTGGATAATCGTCGCCGCTTCCTCGATCTCATGCAGCGACATGTTCGGCCCGCCGGTAATATTCAAGAGTACACCGCGCGCGCCCTCCACACTCCCCTCTTCCAGCAACGGACTGCATATCGCCTTTTGCGCCGCTTCGATCGCCCGATTCGTCCCGCGCGCCACACCCATACCCATCACGGCGCGGCCCGTATGCGACATTACGGTGCGGACATCGGCAAAGTCCACGTTGACATGACCGGTGGTCGTGATCACATCCGCAATTCCTTGAATGGCTTGACGGAGGACGTCGTCGGCCACTTTGAAGGCTTCGAGCAACGGCGTCGCTTTATCAACGATCCCGAGCAACCGCTGATTTGGAATCACGAGCAAGGTATCCACATGGCGGCGGAGATCGCGAATCCCTTCATCCGCATGCACCATCCGGCGATGACCTTCGTAGGAAAAGGGTTTCGTCACGACCCCGACCGTCAAGATCCCGAGTTCACGCGCGATGCTCGCGACAATCGGCGCAGCCCCCGTCCCCGTTCCACCACCCATCCCCGCAGTCACGAACACCATATCGGCGCCCTCAAGACATTCCCGAATCTGATCTTTGCTCTCTAACGCCGAGTCTTTTCCGATTTCCGGCTTCGCCCCGGCGCCGAGGCCCCTGGTCCGCTCAGGGCCCAGTTGAACCTTATACGACGCTCGCGACCGATCCAACGCCTGCAGATCGGTATTCGCCGCGATGAAATCGACTCGCGCCAATCCGGACACGATCATGGTGTTCAGCGCGTTGCACCCGGCGCCGCCGACGCCGATCACTTTGATCCGAACGGGGGACACGACATCCTCTTCAAATGAAAACATCAAGACACCTCCCTTGATAAAATCCGCGTCACGGCTATCCGCCTCGCGAAATGGTTAAAAGAACTCGAACATCCAGGACTTCATCCGATCGAATACCTTGTGCAATGGTCGCCCGCTGCGCAGACCAGCCGTCGCCATTTCCTCAGCATGATGCCGGGCATGAAGCAGCAGGCCGACACCCGTGGCATGCATGGGATTACAGACGATGTCGCGAAGCCCCCCGATCCCACTGGGCGCCCCGCGGCGAGCCGGAAGATTCAAAACCTGTTCCGCCGCATCGGGCATTCCCTCCAACAACGACGTGCCACCGGTAATCACCGCCCCCGCCCCCAGCATCCCCTCATAGCCGGCGCGCGTAATTTCCCGACGCACCAGCTCAAAAATTTCTTCGACACGCGGCTCAAAAATCTCCGCAATGTCGCGGCGAGAGAATGTGCGCGCCGGACGGTCCCCGACCGACGGAACCTCCACCGTTTCATGGCCCTGCACCAATCCCGTTCTGGCGATCCCGCGCTGCAGCTTGATCTTCTCGGCCTCGGTCTGAGAGGTGAGCAACCCGATGGCAAGATCCTTCGTCAGATTCTGCCCGCCGATCGGCAGGACCGCGGAATGCCGAATACTCCCGTCGAGGAAAATCGCAAGATCGGTCGTCCCACCGCCGAGATCGATCATGACGACTCCCAGATCGCGCTCTTCCTGGCTGAGAACCGCCTCACTGGACGCCAGGGGCTGCAACACCATATCTACGACATCGAGCCCCGCACGATTCACGCACTTGATGATGTTCTGCGCTGACGTCACGGCACCGGTGATCACATGCACGTTGACTTCGAGACGGTTTCCGGACAGTCCCAACGGCTCCCGGACCCCCTCTTGTCCGTCCACCATGAATTCACGAGGCAGCACATGAAGAATCCGCCGTTCATGGGGGATAACCGCCAGAGTCCGCGCGCTCTCAATCGCGCGATGAATATCCTCCCGGGTGACTTCCGCCTTTTTGAGCGCCACGACTCCCTTGCAGTTCTCCGCGGAAATGTGGCTGCCGGCGATGCCGGTATAGACGGAGTTGATCTGGACCGCCGCCATCAGCTCGGCTTCTTCGACCGCCTTCTTGATCGATTCCACGGTACTCTCAATATCGACCACGACACCCTTACGAAGCCCTCGCGACGGGCTGGATCCGACTCCGATGATGTTGAGCATCCCCTCGTCGCTCACTTCCGACACGATGGCGCAGATCTTCGTCGTTCCGATGTCCAGCCCTACAAGAATCTGATCACGCTTCGGCACAACCCTCATGCCCTTTCCCGCACAATGACGCGGTTGTCATAACGCAGATCGATTTCGCTCACTTCACCCTTTCGACCATCGAGTGATTCCGTTTTGAATGACGGTTTCACTTTCCGGAACCGCTCCCACTGATCCACAAGGGAATCGCCGCCGAACTGGAATCGCACCCCATTGGTGAACGCCACCACATTCGAGGAATGCGTGAGATTGACTTCAACCCGCCCGTCGAAGGTATTGGCCATGAGCTTGGCCAGCACGACCCCGGACTGAACCGCGTTACGGACACCGGCCTCGCCGCGTTGAAGAGATTGAGTATCCAAGCCGGTCAACAATGGCAACGTTTGATCATCCTGCCTGCCCAACTTGGCAAGGAGGTATCCGCTGTCATCGCTCAACCAATGGTCCGCGCCCATCCGGATAATGGCAGCCGGTATGCGTTCTACGACGGTGACATGCAGCAGATGCGGCAACCTGCGTGCAACCGTCGCTTCCTTGATCCAGGCATGCGTTTGCACCCGCTCGGCAAGAAATGCGGTGCTGACTTGATGGAGCCCCATGCCGGGCTTCAACGCGAGCCGCTCCAACACGTCGGGCTTCGTCACATGGTGAATGCCCTCAATCTCTACCTCGCGGATTTCCAGCCACCCCTCAAGAACCGGGCCCATTTCCCGCGTGACCAGGGCCAGCCCCCAACCCAACAGGGCAAGACCGACGATCCATTGCCCCACGCGCCACACACGTCGCCTCCGCGAGGCGCGCTTCTCCCGGCGCGCCTGCTGCTGTTGCTCCGAACCCTGACTGGCGCGCGCGCCCTTCCATTGATTCAGCCGAGGGCCGACTGCAGGCGCCGCTCGTTTCCGCAACAACACCTTCATGGCAGGCTCTCTCTCTCTGACGGACAGTCAAGGCGGGCGGCGCGAACGAGAGCGGACTCGAGAATCCGTTCAGTCAGCTCGTCATACTCGATCCCGGCCCGCGCCGCCGCCAGCGGCAGCAAACTCGTTTCGGTCATGCCCGGGGCCGTATTGATCTCCAACACAACAGGGCGGCCACGCTGGGTAATACGGAAATCGACCCGGGCCGCCCCTTCACAACCCAACACTTCATACGTGCGCAGCGCCAGCGTGCGAATCTGACGAGTGACCGCCGCGGTCAAGGGCGCGGGACAGAGATACTGCGTGGTCTTCTTTTCATACTTCGCGGCAAAATCGTAAAAGCCTCCGGGCGCGACAATTTCCACGGCAGGGAGCACCAGAGGAGAGGCATTGCGCCTCCCGATAATCGAGACCGTCACTTCATGCCCCGGGATGTAGGCCTCGACCATCGCATCCACGTCGTAGCGATGGGCCAGAGCCAGCGCGTCACGCCATTGCGCCGGTTTCCGCACAATCGTGACGCCGATCGTCGACCCCTGCGATGCAGGTTTCACCACGACAGGCCAGCGCAATGTCGCCGCCCGCATCACGCTGGCATGTGAGACCTTCTTCCCACGTGTGACGACCGTACCCGCCGGCACCGGAATGCGCGCTGAGTCCAAGAGAGTTTTCGTCGTGACTTTATGCATGCCGATTGCACTGGCCTGGATACCGGATCCGGTGTAGGGGATTCCAAGCGTATCCAGGAATCCCTGAATCGCACCGTCTTCACCGCCCGGTCCGTGCAGCGCGAGAAACACGAGGCCGATCTTCTGGGCGCGCAAATCCTGAGCAAGCGCCGGCCCGACATCAATGGCCACCGCGTTGTAGCCGCGACGGACCAGCGACTGATGCACCGCAGCGCCTGTCCGGAGCGACACATCACGCTCGGACGATTGCCCACCCATCAGTACCCCGATACGGGCACGGGTCAGAAGTGGTCGCCTTACCGGACGAGGCTCACGCATATCGCGACGTCTCTCCTACGACTTTGAGTTCGAGCTCTAACCGCACACCCGCCCGACGGCGAATCGCGCTGCGGACCTTCCCGATCAACGCCATCACATCCACCGCGCGCGCCTGCCCCCGATTCACTATGAAGTTGGCATGCTTCATCGATACTTCCGCATCACCGACTCGTGCGCCCTTCAGGCCGGTGACCTCAATCAATCGGCCTGCAGAGTCGCCCGCAGGGTTTTTGAACACACAGCCCGCGCTCGGCATCGCAAGCGGCTGCGTGTCCCGTCGATAGTGAAGGTAGTCTTTGACCACTTTTTCGATCTCTGATCGAACTCCTTGCTGCAACTGGACCCATACCCCCACGACGATGCCGCGCGGCAGCAAGGTCCGGCGATACTCGAACCTCATCTGAGCTGCCTCCACATCTACGACCTGGCCTTTCATGTCCACCATACGAACGGCCTTGACTGCATCCTTCATCTCTCCGAGCTTCGTCCCGGCATTCATCATCACACAGCCGGCCACAGTTCCCGGGATTCCCGCCGCCCATTCCAATCCCGCAAGGGAACGGCGGATCGCATACCCGATCAACGTCGGCATCCCGACTCCCCCTTCGGCATAGAGGACGGACCCCGGTACTTCCTTCATCTCTCGCAACCGAGCCAAACTGATCACGATGCCGCGAATGCCTCCATCTCGGATAAGCAGATTCGTTCCACCCAGGACAAATAATGGAATCTTCCGCACACGCGCCTGCCGGACCACCAGACAGACATCCTCAATATCAGCCGGCTCAACCACGACATCCGCCGGCCCTCCGATCTTGAACGAGGTGTACGCACGCAAGGGAGCGTGGAAAGACACCGATCCGCGAAGACCCGCCATCGCAGCCCGCACGTCTCCCTGCGTGAATGGCGCATACGTTTTCGCAACTGTCGCGGCACGTCGACGACCTCGCTTCATGGCATCATGCAATGGGTCTCAATCGAGCCAACAGCTCAAGCCCCGTCTTCCAAATATCCCCCGCCCCTAATGTGATGACGAGATCCCCCGATTTCAGATGAGGCAGGATCTGATCAACCAAGCGATCTTTGTGTTCCACAAAGGTCACGGACGGGTGGCCTGCCGCACGAACGATATCGGCCAGCCCGGCTCCGGACACGCCTGGAATCGGCGGCTCTCCTGCCGCATAAATATCCGCCAGAAACAGCACATCCGATTGGTCGAACGCCTTCGCAAAATCCTCCAGCAAATCCCGCGTTCTGGTATAGCGGTGCGGCTGAAACAGCACCACCAACCGCCGGTCCCCCCACCCTTGTTTCGCCGCGGCCAGTGTGGCTTTGATCTCGGTCGGATGATGCCCGTAGTCGTCCACAACCATGATCCCATTGGCTTCGCCTCGGAGATGAAAACGACGCTCTACCCCGCTATAGGCCGCCAGCGCTTTTCTGATGAGGTCTACCGGCACATCCAATTCGATGCCGATCGCAATCGCCACGAGCGCGTTGGAGACATTGTGGCGTCCTGGCACGGCCAGGCGGAACGGGCCCAGATTGCGCCCGCGGTACTGCGCCCGAAATTCTGCGCCCCATTGGTTCAAGTTGATCTCTGTCGCAAGGAAGTCCGGCGTGACACCCTCGCGCTCACTGAGCCCGTATGTCTGATAGCGCTTCACGATGCTCGGGAGAAGCGCCCTGAGCCGGTCATCATCGGCGCACAACACGGCCAATCCATAGAACGGCACCTTATTGATGAACTCGGTAAAGCACTCGTTGATGCGCTCCATACTGCCGTAATGATCGAGATGTTCCCGATCGAGATTCGTCACCGCGACAATGGTCGGAGACAAACGAAGAAACGACCCGTCGCTCTCATCGGCTTCCGCCACGAGAAGCTCACCACGACCAAGGCGAGCATGACTCCCCAGCGCATTCACTTTGCCCCCGATCACCATCGTCGGGTCCAATCCCCCCTGCGCCAGCACATTGGCCACCATCGATGTCGTCGTGGTTTTTCCGTGAGCGCCGGCGATGGCGACCCCGAATTTCAGTCGCATCAGTTCCGCGAGCATCTCAGCCCGAGGAATTACAGGAATCTGCTTCGCCTTGGCCGCAACGACCTCGGGGTTCTGCGTCGACACGGCGGAGGAGATGACGACCACTTGCGCCTCCCCCACATTCGACTCCTGGTGGCCGACAAAGACGCGCCCGCCGAGTTCTTCCAACCTCCGCGTCGTATCGGAGGCCTGCAGGTCCGAGCCCGTCACTTTGTAGCCCATCGTCAACAACACCTCGGCAATGCCGCTCATCCCCGATCCCCCGATTCCGACTAGATGGATCTGTTGTGTCTTGCGAAACATCGTCGTGCGCCTTACTCCACCAACCGATGGATACAATTGTGCCCCCTGTACACGCTGCCCGACACCATTAGACTCCTGCCGCTCCGACAGAATGGTTGACATCATGATGGCCCCCCATGAGTAGGTAGCATTCACGAACGATCACCTCGGCCGCATCAATTCGTCTCATCGAGAGACTGGCTGCCCCCATCACCCGCAATCGCCCAGGATCCTTGAGAATACCCGCCACCGTGCGAGCCAGCAGGGTCCCCGTGAGCGCAGACTGTGGAAGCAGCACCGCAGCTCCGGCCGCTTCCATCACTTTGGCGTTCCGCGTCTGATGGTCATAAATGGCAGACGGCAGCGGAATGAGAATCGCCGGCTTCCCGCAGGCCGTGAGTTCGGCCACCGTCATGGCCCCGGCCCTCGCCACCACCAGATCCGCCTGCCGCAAAGCCTCAGGCATGTCATAGAGAAACGGGACGACGTGCGACTCGATCCCGGCGCGACGATAGGCCTCGGCCACACGCGCATGGTCGGACTGGCCGGTCTGATGGGTCACCGTGAGTTGCGGCAGTTGTGTCATCATCTCGGGCAACGCCTCTATCATCGCGGTATTGACGGCCTTTGCTCCCTGACTCCCGCCGAAAATCAGCAGATGAGACGGACCGCACTTCTCCCGGATCTGGTTCATACCCTCCAGGAACGACCTGCGAATCGGAGTCCCCACCACACGCACCTTGGCACGATCGAACGAGTCAGCAGCCGATTCGAATGCGAGAAAGACTCGCTGCGCAAACGGTCCGACCGCCTTGTTCGCCATGCCGGAATGCGCATTCGGCTCAAGAATCACGCGTAACACTCCTTTCAGCGCTGCAGCCAACAGCATCATCGGACTGGTATAGCCGCCGACTCCGATCACCAAATCAGCCCGTCTCGTTCGCAGGATACTCAGGCATTGCCACAAACTGACCGGCATGGCACACAAGCCAGTCACTGCTCCCCACAGCCCCTTGCCCATCACC
Source organism: uncultured Nitrospira sp. (assembly GCA_964626135.1). Lineage (GTDB taxonomy): Bacteria > Nitrospirota > Nitrospiria > Nitrospirales > Nitrospiraceae > Palsa-1315. The sequence continues at coordinate 14,571 of CAZVEZ010000009.1, read as the reverse complement.
GGCTGGGCGCTGATCAACGCCAGCTCGAATCCCTCGTGGGCCAACACCTGTGATTCAAGTCCACGCGCCGTCCCCACGAAGAGCACCTTGACCCTGGGATCGCATCGGAGAAACTCTCGCGCCAACGCCACAGCCGGATAGAGATGGCCACCGGTTCCTCCTGCTGCGATGACGATCGTCATTCGTGACCCGACCCGCCGCGCACGCTTCGAGATCCGCCGGCATGCCGGTCGCGGGAAATACTCAACAAGATTCCCGCCCCGATCAAACTGACCACCAGCGACGACCCTCCGTAGCTGACGAACGGTAAGGTCAGTCCTTTCGTAGGCAGCAGCCCCGTCACCACCGCCGCGTTGACCAACGCCTGACCGCCGATCAGCAACGTAATGCCCATGCCCAGATAACGGCCGAACGGCATCCGGGCACGCGCGGCAATCTGAAACCCCCGCCACACAAAAAATGCGAACAGCAGCGTCACCGTGGCGGTTCCAATGAGCCCCAGTTCTTCGCCGATCAGCGCCAGAACAAAATCCGTATGCGCTTCCGGCAGAAAGAAGAGTTTCTGTTTCCCCTCGCCCAATCCCACCCCGAACGGACCGCCACTGCCGAAGGCCAGGAAGGATTGCGTGATTTGAAACCCGGCGTCCGATGCATCCTTCCAAGGAGCAAGAAACGTCATGAGCCGTTGGCGTCGATAACCGGAACCAAGGACCAGTGCAAGCGCAGCAGGAATCGCGCAGAGGCCTAGCGTCAAGAGATGAGAAACGCGCGCGCCGGCGAGAAAACACATTCCGACCGTCACCAGTCCAAGCACCACAACCGTCCCAAGATCCGGTTCGAGCAGCACCAATCCGCTCAGCAAGCCGATCACGATCAAGGCCGGCAACAGACCAGCGCGAAACAGCGTGATCTTGTCCCCTTTTTTTGTCAGATACGCCGCCATATAGATGACCGCCACGAGCTTGACTATTTCCGCCGGTTGAATCGAAAGAGGTCCCAGCCGCAACCATCGCCGCGCCCCCTTCGCCGCCACACCGAGCGACGGCACCAGCACCATCACAAGCAGCAGCAATATGCACAGCAACAACGGAATAGAGAGTTTCTTCCAGATCGTGTAATCGATGCGCGACGTGAGATGCATCAAGATGAATCCGAACACGAGCCAGGCGAGCTGCCGCTTCAGAAAAAACCCGGGATCCTGAAACCGGTTGCCCGCCACGATGGCGCTTGCACTGAACACCATGACAAGTCCCACCAACGCGAGAATCATGGTGACCGCCAGCAGCGAATGGTCCGCTGCCACACGCTGTGTGCCCGGTCGTTGGCTGGTCTGGGACCATGGAAGCGTCAGAGTCCCAGCTGTTCGATGTGCCATGGCTCAGAACCACCCCCTCCTCGTCTTGCACGTCAAGCCGGTAAGGCATGAACCAACGCCTTGAATTGACGCCCACGATCTTGATAGTCCGCAAACATATCGAAACTGGCACAGGCCGGGGACAACAACACGACGTCACCCGGTGACGCTCCTTGCGCAGCAAGATCAACCGCGTCACGCAAGGTGGCCGCCTCGGTCATCGTGGCGACGCCTTCCCAAGCCTGCCGCAACAGCGGCGCCGCTTCTCCGATCAGAATCACGCGCCGGACCCGCCGGCGGACCGCCTGTGCGAGTCGCGCAAAGTCGCCGCCTTTATCCCGTCCTCCGGCAATGAGCCAAATCGGCTGATCGATACTCTCCAACGCTTTGAGGGTGGCATCGACATTCGTCCCCTTCGAATCATTCACAAACCGAACCCCTCGACGCTCGCGGACGATTTCAAGGGCATGTTCGAGCCCGGGAAACGTCGCGAGGACGCGACGGATCGCGTCGAGCGGGCACCCGCACAACACGGCATAGGTCGCGGCCGCCATCACGTTGCCTACATTGTGAGTGCCGATGATGCGGATCTCGCTTCGACGACAAATCTCCTGCCGTATACCGGTGACCGTCGTCACGATCCGATCGCCTTCGAGGTAGGTTCCTCCGGCCAATTCAGAGCTGAGCGTCGATGCAGTGGTAAACCCCAAGCATGTCCCGCTGACGCGATGCCGCAATTCGGCCACACGATCGTCGTCAAGATTGAGTAAGGCGAAATCGGACGCGGTTTGATTTTCGAAGATCCGCTGTTTCGCTGCGACGTATTCATCCAGCGATTCATATCGATCCTGGTGATCGACCGTGATGTTGAGCAACGCGGCGATCCAGGGATGGAACCGGTCGATTGTTTCAAGCTGAAAACTGGAGACTTCCACAACGAGATAGTCGTACGGACTCGGCTTTCCGGCCTGGCCGGCGCGAAAGTCTTCTACCGCGGCATCGCTCAAAGCGATGCCTAAATTGCCGCCGACAAACGCCCGTTTGCCGCTCTCGGCGAGAAACTTGCCGAGCAACGTCACCGTGGTGCTCTTGCCGTTGGTGCCGGTCATCGCGAGGAGCGGACTCCGGAGGAACTGCGAAGCCAACTCCACTTCGCCGATCACCTTCACGCCGCGCCGACGCACCGTTTCAAGCAGGGGCAATCGATAAGGTACGCCAGGACTGATCACCACCAGATCCGCCTCATCGAGCGACGATTCGTACCGGGTTCCGACGGTCACGCCGACGTGATCACAATCGATGGCGCCGAGGACCTCCGTCAGTTCCGCGGATTCCTTCCGGTCGGCTACCGTGACATGCGCCCCGGCCGCCTGAAGCAACCGGCACGCTGCCACGCCGCTCCTGGCAAGTCCCAAGACCGTGACACGTGCGCCCGCAAGTTCCACTACCGCTTCTCCCACCATGCCGTCACCGAAGCTTTAAGGTGCTGAGACTCAACAAGGCCAATAAGATCGCGATGATCCACAAGCGCACCACGACCTTAGGCTCTTCCCATCCCTTCATCTCAAAGTGATGATGGATGGGCGCCATGAGAAAAATGCGCTTCCCGCGCGACTTGAACGAGATCACCTGAAAAATGACCGAGACCGCTTCGATTACAAACACCCCGCCGACCATGAGCAGGAGCAGCTCGTGCTTGCTGATCACTGCAACCGTGCCCAACGCCGCTCCCAGCGGAAGCGAGCCCACATCCCCCATGAACACGGAAGCCGGATAGGTGTTGAACCACAAAAACCCAAGACTCGCACCCAGGATGGCGGCGGTGAACCCCGCGAGTTCGCCCGCGCCTTCAATGTGCGGAATGAGCAGATAGTCCGACATGAGTCGATGGCCGGTGACATAGGCTACAATCGTATAGGCTAACGCCGCGATCATAACCGGCCCGATCGCGAGTCCGTCGAGGCCATCGGTCAGATTGACAGCGTTGGAACTCCCGACAATCACCACGACGGCAAAGACGACATAAAACCAGCCGAGATCGGGAACGAAATTCTTGAAAAACGGGATGCTGAGTTTGGTCGAATAGCCGGGCAGAAAATAAAGGGCCAATGCAATCGCTACGGCCAGCGCCACTTGCGCCGTAAATTTCTGGCCCGCCGACAGCCCCTTCGATTGGGCTTTGATGAACTTGAGATAGTCGTCGGCGAATCCGATCGCTCCGAACCCCAACATGGCAATGACCACAAGCCAGACGTAGGGCTTCGCGATGTCGGCCCACAGGAGCGTCGAGAGGACGACGGCGAAGAGGATGAGAATCCCGCCCATGGTGGGGGTACCGCTCTTCGCCAGATGGCGCTTCGGACCGTCGTCGCGAATCTGCTGACCCAGCTTCATCTCTTGCAACTTCTTGATCACCCGCGGAGCCAGCACAAACGCGATCAAAAACGCCGTCACTGCCGCATAAATGATCCGGAAACTCAAATAGCGAAAGACGTTCAGAAATGAATAATCCGTATGAAACGGATACAGCCAGTTGTAGAGCATGCCGCTTTTACCTTACACAATGAGCTGGTCTGCTTGACCGGCTCTTGCACGGAGTCGCCACTGGCTCCTTACGAGGCCCGCTTGATGGCGGCCCTCATTCCCGCCAGAACCTGCACAACCTGTTCCATTTTCATGCCGCGCGAGGCCTTCACCAACACCACATCGCCTTGCTGCACAATTCGCTTGAGTCGATCGGCCGCGGCAGCCGCATCGACCACTTCATCGATCTGCGAGCTTGCCATCCCGCCCCTGCGAGCTCCTTCTGCAATGTCCCGCCCCAACGTCCCGCAGACAATCAAGCGCGACAATCCCTGTTCGGCAAGAAACTGCCCGACATCCCGGTGCATCTGGCCGGTCTCAGAGCCGAGCTCTAACATGTCGCCCAACACAGCAATCCGTTCGCGCGCAGGACTCCACTGTGACAGCAATTGCAGCGCCGCTTTCATCGACGCAGGGTTGGCGTTGTAGCAATCGTTGATAATATGGACGCCGTGATGTGTCACGATCTGCGAGCGCATCGCGGCAGGACGGAATCGGCCCAGCCCTTGAGCAATCACCGAACCGGACAGATTCAATGCCGTGCCCGCCGCCGCCGCAGCGAGCGCATTAGTGACATTATGCGTACCATGCACCTTGATTCGAACAACCGTAGGACGGCTCTTTCCAGGGAGATGCAAACGAAAGGTCGTTCCTTGGCGAACATCTGACGTGACTCCGCTTGCGCGGACATCGGCCATCTCAGAAAATCCGAACGACAAGACCCGGCATTGCGCACGCGCGGCAAGGTAGTCAAAGTATGGGTCGTCAGCGTTCAAAATTGCCGTGCCTTCGAGAGGAAGCAGGTCCAACAATTCTGCCTTGGCCTGCGCCGACCCTTCCATGCTTCCGAAAAACTCGAGATGATCGGGGCCGATATTGGTAATCAACCCGATCGTGGGTCTCACAATCTCACAGAGCCTGGTCGTCTGCCCTTGTTGATCCACCCCCATCTCAATGACCGCCGCGTGATGGCGAGACGTGAGCCGGAGTAGAGTGGACGGGACACCGATTCGATTATTGAAATTCCCCTCCGTCTTCAACACCGGCCACCGCTGGGCCAATACCGCCGCCACCATGTCTTTCGTCGTCGTCTTGCCGTTGCTCCCGGTGATCGCCACGACAGGGATATGGAACCGGCTGCGATGATGGGTCGCCAATTGCTGGTAAGCGAACAGCGGGTCGCGCACGCCGAAAAGAAAAGGAGCAGGTCGGCCGTCCATTCGCCGTACCGCTGCGGAGCTTGGATGAAGGCGGTATTCATCGTGAACGATGGCGCCCGCTACGCCCTTCGCGAGCACGGTCGGGACGAACTCATGCCCGTCGTACCGATCGCCCCTGAGTGCGACAAACAGATCGCCGCGGCGAACTGATCGGGAATCCGTGCTGATCTGTCTGATTCGATGTTTCCCCGACAACGAATCCTGTCCCGCAAGGACTTTCACGCTGATGACTTCCCGCAGCTCGTCGACCGTAAAGAGCCCCATCGATTCCTCATCTTGCGCGATCCCGACCATGACTTGAGCTTTCACGCGCAATCCTGCAATTGCTGAATGGCCTCGCGCGCCACCTCACGATCGTCGAAATGAAACTTCTTGGTGCCGATGATTTGATAGTCTTCATGCCCCTTGCCGGCAATGAGCACCATGTCGCCGCAGTGCGCCTCGCGGATGGCTGCGCCGATCGCCTCGCGACGGTCGGCCACCACGCGATACTGCACATGCCTGCGGCGTTCGAGCGCATCGCGCACGCCGACCTCCACCTCGCGGAGAATGGCCATCGGGTCCTCGGTTCTGGGGTTGTCGGACGTCAAAACCACAACGTCGCTGTATTCCACGGCAGTGCGACCCATCTTGGGCCGCTTTCCTCGATCCCGATCACCGCCGCAACCGAACACGGTAATGATCCGTCCGGTCTTTAACGTTTGCGCTGCCGTCAGCAGCCGGAAGAGCGCATCTTCTGTATGGGCATAATCGACGACAACGGTAAAGTCCTGCCCGGAAGAGACCCGTTCGAAGCGACCTGGAACATTCGTAATGTGGGCGGTCGCTTCACAGACCTGAGCGGACGTCGCCCCTTCGTGCAGCGCCACCCCGATTGCTCCCAGTAAATTGTAAACGTTATGTTCCCCGACCAACCGGCTTTCGACGGTAAACGTTCCTATCGGAGTCGCGGCAGTAAAGGTGGTTCCGGTCAGCAAGAGGCGCACTCGTTCCGCTTTAAGATCGGCCTGGTTCTGAATGCCATAACTCCAAACCGGCACAGGACAGGCAGCCAAGATCGCGGTCCCGCGTGGGTCGTCCACATTGACAAGGGCGCGCTTCCCTGTCTTCTGCCCCCCGGCTAATCCGGTAAACAATCGCAACTTCGCCTCAAAGTACTCATCCATCGTGTGATGAAAATCGAGATGATCCTGCGTGAAGTTTGTGAAGACCGCCACGTCATACTCACAACCCGCAGTCCGCTCTAACGCGAGAGCGTGAGACGACACTTCCATCACTGTGGCCGTAAGTCCGCTTTCAACCATCTTCGCCAGGAGTTCTTGGAGATCGAGTGCGCCGGGCGTCGTGTGAGCGGCCGGAACTGTCTCCTGCCCAATCTGGTACCCCACCGTGCCGATCAGCCCCACTCGTTGGCCGATCCCTTCCAATAACGCTTTGCAGAGATACGTCGTCGTCGTCTTCCCATTCGTGCCGGTCACACCAATCATCTTGAGACGGTTGGATGGATCCCCATAAAACCGGCTGCCCAGGAGACCGAGCGCTTTACGCGAGTCAGCCACCAACACATACGGTAACGACCCTGATGCCACAGAGGCCTGCGCGACCACCCCGATCGCTCCGGCCTTGATGGCTTGTTCGACAAATCCGTGACCATCAACACGCTCACCCCTCATGGCAACAAACAGGCTCCCGGCTTTCACGGCGCGCGAATCGTCTGTAATCGCATGCACCGGACGACTCGTGTCGCCTCGCTGATCCAGAATCTTGACTTTCCCATGGAGCGCGTCGAGCAACTGCGTGAAGGGGACGGGATCGCGCACCATGATCTCCTACTCGTTCTTCATCGCCAGAGCGATTTTCACCGTGTCCTCCCCGGACACACCGAGATAGTTGAGCACCTGCTCTCCGACACGGCGAAAGACGGGGGCCGCTACGGTCCCGCCCCAGGCTTCGCCTTGAGGTTCATCGAGAACCACGATCATCGCCAACCGCGGGGATTCTGCAGGCACATATCCGACAAATGATCCAACAAACTGGGTGGAGGAATAGGCGCCGGTCCGCGGATCGATTTTTTGCGCCGTCCCTGTTTTACCCGCCACGCGGAATCCAGGAATTGCTCCCTTCATCCCCGTCCCATTCGTCACGACACCTTCCAGCATCGTCGTCATCATCCTGGCTGTTTCCGGTGACACGACTCTCCGCTTGACTTGCGGGAGCACCTCCTTAAGCATACGACCGTTCTGATCGCGAACTTCGGACACCACGTAGGGCTTCATCATGACGCCTCCGTTCGCGAGGGTCGCCGCCGCCGACACCATCTGGAGAGGTGTCACCCCGACTTCCTGTCCCATCGAAATCGACGCCAGCGATCGGCGGCCCCAGTCTTTGGGAGCTTTCAAGAGTCCGTTCACTTCACCTGGCAGGTCGATCTCCGTCCGTTCGCCGAATCCGAACGCCCGAAGATAGCGATAGAGCCGCTGCTCTCCGAGAGCCATGCCGGCTTTGGCTGCGCCGATGTTGCTGGATTTTTGAATCACCTCGGAGAACGTCATCCATCCCAATTTGTCATGGTCGTGAATGGTCGTATTCGCAATCACCATTTGACCGTTTTCACCGAAGATCATGGAGCCGGGCATCATCACTTTTTCTTCAAGCGCCGCGGCCGCGACCACAATTTTCATGGTCGACCCGGGTTCGTACGTATCCGTCAGCGCGCGATTGCGCCATCGATCGGGCTTCAAGGCGGCCACGACGTTCGGATCGAACCGCGGGCTGACGGCCATCGCGAGAATCGCGCCAGAATGCGGCTCCATGACGATGATCGTCCCGGACTTGGCGCGGGAACGAGTGACCGCTTCCTCCAATTCTTTTTCTGCGATGTATTGGATGACTTCATCGACGGTCAGCGTGAGGGCATGTCCCGGCGTAGGCACTTGCTCCGCTAAACTCTTGGGGAAAACCGTGCGGCCCAGGGCATCACGCTGCAGAACGGTGACGCGCTTCTCTCCATGCAGGTGCGAATCGTATCGGCGCTCGAGCCCCTCAAGCCCTTGTCCATCCATCCCGGAGAATCCAAGGACATGGGCCAGCAACGGACCCTTGGGATAAAACCGCCGCCCCTCCATCACCACACCGATGCCGTCCAACGACAACTGTTCCAGCCGGCGGCCCTGCTCAGGCTGGACTTTTCGCGCCAGCCATACGAAGCTTTTGTCTTGTCGAAGTTTTCTCTCAAGCTCGGCTCTTCGAATATTGAGCACCGGCGAAAGAGAACGGGCGACTACCGATGGACTTTCCAGCAACGTCGGTACACCGAAGATGGACGGCACCTCCACATTCATCGCAAGCACTTTACCGTGGCGATCCGACACGACGCCTCTGGCTCCTTCGAAAGACACGGTCTTTTGATGTTGCCGGTCGGCCTTGGCCGTGAGTTCTGCCGCTTGAAGCACTTGAAGCGTGATCAGACGAAATAGAATGACGCTGAATCCGCAGAGGAGCAGGAGCAGCATCACGTAGCGGCGACCGCGAGAAGGGCCGGAAGTCACTCGCTTGCCCTCCCGGGTGAAACGTTTCTTGCCAAACGGACTTGCTCCACAGACGGAAACAGCGGACTCGGAACCTCCTCCTGCGCACGTACGATCAATATTTGGCCCTGCTGCGCTGGAACCAATCCGAACTTTTCAGTCGCCACCTTTGCGATTCGCTCCGGAGACATCAGCGCAGAAAACTGTACTTGTAGTTGATCCCGCTCTCGCTCCAGCAACACCTTCCGGGTCTTCAACCGTTCGATTTGATAACCCAGCCGGACGACATCGACACGTTCCCACACAAACACGAAGATCAACATGACACCGGCTACGATCGTCAACATCTTCATGAATGACCCTCCTTGGGTACCCGTTGAGCGGCCCGCAGCTTGGCGCTGCGGGATCGAGGATTCCGTTCAGACTCTTCCCTGACAGGAACCTGCGGTTTCTTGGTCAGCACGATCAACGAAGGATTGCCTTTGCCCGACAGTGTCCGAAACGTGTGTTTCACAATTCGATCTTCGAGCGAATGGAATGAAATCGCACAGAGGCGGCCGCCTGGAGACAGCATATCGACCGCATCGCGCAACGCTGGTTCCAGACTGTCGAGTTCCTGATTGACAGCAATGCGCAAGGCCTGAAATGTCCGGGTGGCACAGTGAATACGGCCATGCCGATACTTTGCCGGAACCGCTGCTTCGATTACGGAGACCAACTGCTTCGTTGTCGCCAGGGGATGGCGTTCTCGCGCATGAACGATGGCACGCGCAATCCGCCGGGAAAACCGCTCTTCGCCGAACTGAAAAATCGTGTCGGCCAACTGCGCTTCAGGCCATCGATCGATCAGGTCGGCTGCGGTCCCGCCCATCGATCGATCCATCCGCATATCCAATGGACCATCTCCTTGAAAGCTAAAGCCGCGACCAGGTTCTTCTAACTGCGCAGATGAGACTCCGAGGTCGAACAAGATTCCATCGACCTGACTAATGCCACTGGCGGCAAGGTGCCGTTTCAGATCCACAAAATGACCATGGATAAGGAGCACGCGATCTCCGAAACGTGCGAGCCTTTCTCGACTGGCCTCAATGGCCATAACATCTCGATCAAGCCCGATGAGCCTGCTGTCAGCACTGCTCGCCTCAAGAAGTTTTTCTGCATGCCCACTGTATCCCACCGTACAGTCAAGATAGGTTCGGCTACTCTCTTGAGCGAGCCAAAACAGCACTTCTTCTGCCATAACCGGAATATGTCGCGGAACCTCCATAATTTACTTTTAACCAAATTCACCCACTTTCTCCCACTACGGCGCGCAGTATACACTGACAAAAAGACTTGTCAATAGAAAATTCATGGACTTACGAAGCTTGCTGAGATTCGTGTGTCGCGAACAAATCGGCTCGCATTGGAGAGGATTTCTCGTGGCATACACGATGGCCAGAGAGAGTATGGCCTCACTGCCATCCCCCAAGATATGGGGAAGGTGATGCCTGCTGACTCTCTTTGGATTCTAGTCAGCGGTATCCGGCAGAAGATATTTGTCGATGAGGATGGTTGGGCTCGCAGACTCAGGCACCGCGTAGCAGACAAATGTGTCGGACAAACTCCTGTGAATTGAATAATCCGTCAAACAGACCAAGTCGGCGAGTTTCGTTGACAAGAATGTGGGCCGGGTTGACAATGGCTTTATGCGCTCGTTCACCACACTCAAAGCTTTCTGCGTAGCCGTCTGCATAGGGGGAGTCGCCGTCACGTTCAGCGGTATCACAGCCGCCACGGCGTCCGCGGCATCAACACTCTACTGGTGCCCAGAGGAAAAATCCGACCGGCAATATTCCGCAACACAAGGACCCGGGTGCGTGCCTCTTGTTGAAAAGGACGACCCTCGTGCAGCAGAAAAAGAAGGGGAAACACCTACGGGCGACAATCCGACGCGCGACTTCAAGATTGAGAATCTGCAGAGTGATGTATCAACCTTCCTGGCCAAGTACCGCAACTTTCTCGATTGCTGCAAGACCGATCTCTCAGAACTCCAGCAGGTCGAAGAAATGGGAAACGAGGTCGGCGACTTACTGAAATCCACTCAAGCCGGTCTGTCGAACCATTCGATGGCCTCGCGCGGCATCATGCTCCGCGAAATGATCCCGCCTGTCGCCAAGGCCCGCGCCGATCTGAAGAAACTGCGCGCGACGCTCGAACGCATCAGCAGTTCGTCCAGCACTCGCGACTCAGAAGACTTTGAAAGCGCGGGCCGGGAAACGCACGCGATTCGTGAGATGGAAGAATCGATTGAGAGAGACTTCCGCGCGCCGACGCTCTCGACAGGACCAAAGACGGGCGCCAGTATAGGAAACGCACCGGCGGCAGGGCCGAGTATCGGAAAAACTCCGAAGACCGGCAACACGATCGGCGCGGAAGGCGTGACCGGCCAGAACATAGGGTCGTCATCGAAAAATAGCCACGAGATCGGCAATTCAGGCCCGGCAGGGTTTGGAATCGGCGCCACGGGCCGCGCGGGCTCTTCAATTGGCGAGTCCACACTCAACAGCGAATCGTCTTCGGCAGTCGGCTCATCGCTGCAGCGTTCCACGGTGGGATCGAGTTTGTCGGATTCGACGGTAGGATCGAGCTTCGGCGGCTCTAGCGTGGGCTCAAACCTGGGTGAGTCGAACGTCGGCTCGTCGTTCGGATCCTCTTCGGTCGGTTCGACTATTCAAGAACGGAGCACCGGCCCACAGCAGTAATCCTCTCACTGGCTAGGCAGAATGGTGGGAACCAGCTCCCACTCCTCTCCGCTGTTCCGGCTTTTATACAAACCACTCCCATTCGTCCCAAGATAAAACAGCTTCGGGTCGGTGGCGCTCTGAGCGAGAGAGCGCACGTTCAAGGTCTCCAACCCCTTGTTCAGCGCGGTCCACGTGTTCCCGCCGTCTTCGCTGCGGTGAATGCCTTCCCGGCCACCCAGATAAATCACGCCCTTTCTTGTCCGATCCAAGATCATCGAAAAGACCATTTGGTCATGCAGGGACTGGCCGATACGCACCCACGACGCCGCCGCATCCATCGACTTATAGAGCCCTTCGAGCGTTGAGGCATACACCGTGTCTGCCTCATAGGGATCAACCAGAATCGCCGTGACATTCAGCGCGCGTGAGGATTTGATGATGGCGGGGTCCACAAGTCCGTTATTCACCTTTTCCCAATGCCCCGCTTGATCAACTGATTTATAAGCGCCGCCGCTTGTGCCCGCATAGAGGATCGACGGCCTCGTGGGGTCCAGTCCGAGCGTCATCACCATCAACACTTCTTTCATGCCGTCCATTCGCTTCGCCCAACTGTCGCCGGCATTTCTGGTTTCGAATACACCCATCGTCGTCGCGACGAACATATGCGTGTTGTCCGCAGGATCGAAGACAAACTGATTCACCACGGAAGAAATCGTCACATCGTCCAACCCGGCTCGTTGCGAGACCCAACGCTGCCCCCCATCATAACTCTTGTACACCGCATCGCCTTTTGTGCCGGCATACACCGTGGCCGGATAGACCGGATCGATCGCCATCGAAATCACGCGCGAGTGGCTCATGCCGTGCGACAGATTCGTCCAGGTCTGCCCTCCATCACGCGTCTTATAGATGTAATCGTTCGTCGCGACGTAGATGATGTCTGGATTTTTCGGATGGAGCTGAATGACGACGATGGGATCGCTGCGATCGCAGCCCGCGAGAGAGGCGGCGAGAAAAAGCAGAAGGACAAGAACGTGTGTCATGCGTTGAATGCTGCGGAATCTATCCAGGATGCTCAAACAGGTCATCCAACAAGGCCGCAGGGAAAATCGAACACCGAGGCGTGCTGCCGCTGCACGTTGAGGTGTTCGATCGACTGAGAACGCAGTTGGGGACCTGTATCAGCATCCTGGGCTAGCGGTAGTTGGTGAACTGTAGATCGATCCCAAAATCTTTGCTCCTGAGGAATGCCATAGCCGCTTGGAGATCATCCTTGCTCTTGCTCAGCACGCGCACTTGCTCGCCTTGAATCTGCGCCTGGACTTTCAGCTTGGACTCCTTGATGGCCTTCGTGACCTCCTTCGCCTTATCCGCCGCGATGCCGCTTTGAATCTTTGCCACCTGACGCACCGTCCCGCTCAGCGCCGGTTCTACGCTTCCATAGATAAATGCCTTCAATGACACTCCGCGCTTCACGCATTTGGTCTTGATAATATCGGTCACCGCATTGAGTTTATATTCATCGTCGGACACCAGAACCAGTTCTTTTTCTTTCTCCTTCAATGTTATCTCCGTCTTCGAGTCTTTGAAGTCGAAACGCTGCTTGATCTCCTTCGTCGCCTGATCGACGACATTCTTCATCTCTTGCATATCCACTTCCGAGACCACATCGAATGAAAACTGCTCAGCCACGATCCCCTCCTCTCATCACTTCACCCATTTCTTCTTTTTCAGAAGACCCCATATATCAAGGGGTGGCTGGGTAGATCTCAACTGCGCGCGTCGAACGAGCACCTTGAGCGTGCGCGTTCCGCGAGCAAGGAGATCACCCAGCCGCCCCTCACCCCTAACAGCACCCTCCGCCAGGCAACTGCAACCGATGCTCCTCATCATGACGAATCGTCGTCCGCAGTCTTCCCGGCGATCCTCCACCGGCCATAACCACGACCTCGCTGCTGGTGAAGGGACGCTTCAAGACGAGATAGCCATACCACTGCCTGATACTATCGCCCAAGACGATCACTGCGAGCAAGGCCACCACAGCCACCAGCCCCGCGTCCAAATACAACGCAAAGGCCGGCCCGCTATCGGCGAGAGAAGAGGCCTTGGTCACGAACATACCGAACATCTCATAACATCCCAGCAACGTGATGGCGCCGACAAACACCATCGGCACCACCGTGATCCAAAGATAGTGCGCCTTCCGCATCTTGATGAGCACCGTCGTCCCGATGCAGAGGGCCAAGGTGCCGAGCAACTGATTGGCTGCGCCGAACATTGGCCAAAGCGTCGAAATGCTGCCAGTGCCGATCAGATAGCCCCAGGCCCCGACGATCAGCCCGCTGCTCACCGCCACACCCGGCCACCAATTCATCCTGCGTAATGGAGCGTAGACACGCCCGCCCATCTCCTGGATGAGATACCGCCCCACGCGTGTGCCGGTGTCGATCGTCGTGAGAATGAATAGCGCCTCGAACACCAACGCAAACTGATACCAATAGGCCATCAAGCCGGTCATGCCGGGAAGCGCAGAAAAAATGGACGCCATGCCGACCGCCAGCGATACAGCCCCTCCAGGCCGGCCCGCCACCTCCACCTCGACGAGTTGCGAAAGTTCCTGAATCCGAGACACTGGAAAGCCCATCGCAGCCAACGCATCGGGAGAGAGGACCGTATTGATCGCCAGATAATCACCGGGGATCAAGACCGAAGCCGCTATCAACGCCATCACACCGACAAAACTCTCCAATAACATCGCCCCATAGCCTACCGTAGCTTGGGACTCCTGCTCGATCATTTTCGGCGTGGTCCCTGAAGAGACCAGCGAGTGAAAGCCGGATATGGCTCCGCAGGCAATCGTGATAAAGAGAAAGGGAAAAAGCGTGCCGGGAATGATCGGCCCCCCTCCGTCGGCAAATATGGTGACGCGCGGCATCTCGATCGTCGGCGCCATGAGAATCACCCCCACCCCCAGCAACGCTACGACGCCGAGCTTCATAAAGGTAGAGAGATAGCCCCGCGGCACCAGCAACATCCAGCCGGGCAGGACAGACGCGAGAAACCCATAACCGGCCAGTCCCCAGACCAACGTCGCGCGCTCCAACTCGAACCAGCCTGCCACTGAAGACTGAGCAACCACTCGCCCGAAGATCACCGCCGCG
>CAZVEZ010000008.1:2449-36500 GCA_964626135.1 uncultured Nitrospira sp. | reverse complement strand
TCTGCCGTCTTGATGACGTCGAGGTTGTGCTCCACCACCACGACGGTATTGCCGCTGTCCACCAGCTTTTGCAATACCGCCAGAAGTTTTTTGATGTCTTCGACGTACGAGTCGGCGGTCAGGCTTGTCGTCATGCTGGCCCAAGGCTGAAGGCTTTCGATTACTCTTCGATCCAGAATCGTCTGAGGTCGAATGACAATTGCCGATGGTGTTTCACGGCGAGGAAGACTACTTGATGTCGGCGCACCAGATAGAGCACGAGATAGTCGTCCAGTATGAACTCTCGCAGATCGTCTTCCTTGTTGAAGAGCTTGCTCAGAGCCTTGGTTAACGTCTTCGCTTTCGCGGATTTCACTGTGCAGGTTAAGAACGATCGACCGGATTGCGGGAACCGGCAAAGCGTGGGAATGACTTCGTCGAAGAGGCGATCGAGGAACCGATGAAATGCCGTCCGGCTGTGCGGGGCGACGAACTCTTCGATAGCGGTTAGATTGGCCGAGAAATTTTCAGTGAAACGCGGCCGCTTACCGGCCATGGCGGGATTTGAGTTGGGCGAGGCTGAGTGTCTTGCCTGCCTTGACGTCGGCGAGGCCCTTGATCGCTTCTTCCAGCAATCCGAGGTGGATGTGCTCTCGTTCCAGCCGGTGGTAATAGTCCAAGCGGTCCGCATCGATGAGCGCTGCGCAGCTGCCCCCGTTCTTGGTAATGAGTTTCTCGCTTCCCTTGGTCCGCACTTCGTCGCACAGCTCGGTAAGCTTCGCGCGTGCCTGACTCAGCGAGATGATGTCTTTGGATGTAATGCTCATCGGTTCCTCCTCGTGAGAATAGTCGTGGACAGTCTAAATAGTGTACAGAATTATGTCAAGTTGTGATCTGCAAGAGTGAGCCGAAGGTGTCAGGCGCCATTGTTGTGTGCGGCCGGCATAAGCGCGTTTGCTAGGAACCGCCCGGTGTAAGAAGCTGCCACCTTTGCCACCTGTTCCGGTCGTCCTTCCGCGACGATCTTCCCCCCGGCTGCTCCTCCTTCAGGTCCGAGGTCGATAATCCAGTCTGCCGTCTTGATGACGTCGAGGTTGTGCTCCACCACCACGACGGTATTGCCGCCGTTCACCAGTTTTTGCAGTATTGCCAGCAGCTTTTTGATGTCTTCGGCGTGCAGCCCGGTGGTTGGCTCATCCATTATATAGAGCAAACCAGGGGACTGGCTCAGGCCTGGCCGGCGCCTGTCCCCACTTGTCAGTTCAGAGGCGATTTTCAATCGTTGAGCTTCGCCGCCTGAGAGGGTCGTCGCGGACTGGCCGAGGCGGAGATAGCCGAGTCCGATGGTCGAGAGGAGGTGGAGTTTTTCGGTGAGCTTGGGCGAGCCGCTAAAAAATCCCAGCGCCTCCTCAGCCGTCATCTGCAGCACATCATGAATCGTTTTCCCGCGATACCGAATGGAGAGGACGTTCGGCTTGAATCGCTTTCCGTCGCAGGCCTCGCAGGTGGCATAGATATCTTCGAAAAAATACATCTCGAGTTTCTCGACGCCGCTTCCTTCGCATCGATCGCACCGGCCTCCCGTGGTATTGAACGAAAAATGCCCCGGAGTGAGCCCGTTCCTGAGGGCATCGCGCTCGGACGCGAAGAGGGAGCGAACCTCATCGAACGCTTTGAGATAGGTGATCGGATTCGAGCGCGGCGTGCGTCCGATCGGTTCTTGATCGATGAGCTTGATGCCGGACAAATGTTCGATCCCCTTGATCGCGCGAAACTTGCCCATGGGCAGCGATTCGACACGAAAGGCGCGGGCGACGGCCCGGTAGAGCGTATCTTCGACCAGGGTGCTCTTGCCGGACCCCGAGACACCGGTTACGCAGACCAACATGCCGAGTGGAATGCGGACAAACAGGTCTTTGAGGTTGTTCTCGGAGGCGCCGGCCATCACAAGGAATTTTCCGTTTCCTTTTCTTCGAGACCGGGGGAATGCAATCTCGGCTTCGCCGCGCAGGTACTGCGCCGTGATCGCCCGCCGGTCCGCGATGAATTCTTGCCGTGGCGCTGCGCAGATCACTTCGCCACCCTTCTCTCCCGACAAGGGACCCAGCTCGACGAGGTAGTCGGCCGCCAGCATCATCTGGCGATCATGTTCGACGACGACCACCGTGTTGCCGTGAGTAGCCAGTTCACGCAGGATGCCGGCGAGCGTTGCGGTATCGCGCGGATGGAGACCGATGGTCGGTTCGTCGAGGACATAGAGCGTGCCGACCAGGCGCGCGCCGAGTTGATTGGCTAAGGCTGCGCGCTGAGCCTCTCCGCCTGACAGCGTGCGGGTCTGCCGGGAGAGGGTGAGGTAGCTGAGGCCCACTCGCAGGAGAAAGCCGAGCTTGGCCGCCAATTGTCTGAGAATGTCCCGTGCGATCTGCTCTTCATGCGGAGAGAGTGTGAGGGCTGCAATCCACGCGGCAACCTCTTCGATCGTGAGCGTAGAGATCTCATGGATGTCCCGGCCTGCGATTTTCACGTAGCGGGCGTCCGGTCTGAGCCGGGACCCCTCACAGGTCGGGCAGGTAATAGGCGTCCGGTAGCGACTGAGCATCACGCGGACATGCAATTTGTAGCGTTTGCCTTCCAGGTATTCGAAAAACTGTTGCACGCCCTCCATCTTGCCTTCTCCCTGCCAGAGTATGTGCTGAATATTCTGTGGCAGGTCCTTGTAGGGAAGGGCGAGGTCCACCCCGCGCCGTTTCATGGAGAGCAACATCTGTTTCTGCCACCAGTCGCCGCTGGGTTTGCTCCAGGGTTCGATGGCGCCTTGGGCCAGCGACTTGCCGTGGTCGGGGATGACGAGGTCGGGATCGTAGCGGAGAATATTGCCGAACCCCTTGCACTCCGGACAGGCGCCGAGTGGATGGTTGAAGGAAAAGAGAACCGGGCGAATCGGCTCGAATGTTCGCCCGCACCGCTGGCAACGAAAATTTGTGCTGTAGGTGCGGGAGCCTTGGTCGATGACGTCCACGCGGCACAGGCCCTCGCCCTCGCGAAATGCGGTTTCGACCGCTTCGACAAGACGGGATCGGTTGTCTTCCCGGATCACCAGCCGATCGAGGACGACATACAAATGATCCGGCCTGGTTGTAGGCAGGGCGTTGGTCTCATGGAGGTCGAGGATCTCTGCCCCGCACTGGACTCTGGTGAATCCGCGCAGCAACAGCGATTGGAGAAAGGTCTGGTCCTGTTTCGGTGCCGGTGCTGCGAGAGGAAAGAGGATCATCGCGCGTGCGTCGGCGCAATGGTTCAAAAGGTCGTCGGCGACGCTGCCGGGATGAAAGCTGCGCGCGCCAATGGCGCAATCGGGGCAAACCGGATGGCCCACTTTCGCGAACAGGAGCCGCAACAGGTCGGCAACCTCGGTGGTGGTTCCGACCGTCGAGCGGGCGGTGCGGATGGGATTTTTCTGCTCGATCGCAATGGCGGGGCGGACGTTGATCAGCCGATCGACATCGGGCCGATTCACCTTGTCGAGGAACATGCGGGCATAGGTGGAGAGCGATTCTACATAGCGCCATTGGCCTTCGGCGAACAGCGTATCGAATGCGAGAGAAGATTTCCCTGACCCTGATACGCCTGTGATGGCGGTGACCCGATTGTGGGGGATACGGAGCGAGATGTTCTTCAGATTATTCTGCCGCGCACCCTCGACGATCAGGTCTGCAGACTGGTTCTGAGGGAGAGGGGTGGGTTCCACGGCGCGCTCCAAGCGAGATAAATGCGTGATCGTAGCGCGGACCATTCATGAATAGCTACTGCGTCGGCGTTCGATCCACACTTCTCAGGGGGAGCGTCGCCCAGCCCATTCACGATCGGGAGATTCCGGGAAAAGGCTTGGCGATTCTTTCCAAATGGTGAGAGGATGGAGGCCTTCAGCAGGAGGCGCAGTATGATTCTCTCAACGACACCGGGTATCGACGGGCAGAAGGCAGTCAAGTATTTGGGCTTGGTTTCGGGGAATGCCATCCTCGGCGCGAACATCTTCCGGGATTTCTTCGCGTCGGTTCGCGATATCGTGGGCGGCCGATCGGCGGCGTATGAAGCCGAGCTGCGCAAGGCCAAGGATATTGCGCTTGACGAAATGCGTGAACAGGCCAAGCATCTTGGCGCCAATGCCGTTATCGGCATCGATCTCGACTACGAAACCATCGGCGCCAACGGCAGTATGTTGATGGTCAGCGCCAGCGGCACAGCGGTTGTCGTGGAGCCGCAGTAGAATCATGCAGCGCCTGCCTCAGGCGGAGTATCTCGGGCTCGGGCGCCAGTTGGCCCGTTTGCTGGGTTCCTGCCTTGAAGGAACATCGGGTGATCTGTTGCGCGAGCTGGCCCGCGCCTACGATCCTTCCGCGAACGAAGCACGAATCAGCGCCGAGGTGTTTCTCTTTCACAAGTACCTGCTCATGCAATCCTGTGTCGGCGTGTTTCCCGAATCGGAGGTGGACCACATTGTCGGCGGACTATGTGCGGCACTCAACGAACGAGCCAGCGGGATGGAGTTCAGTCCCACGCGGCAGAAGGCGATGGAGCAAATGTGGCAGCTGCGGGCTGCGCAGTTTGACCGGCCATTCTCGCAGGATCGAGCCGATTTTCTCGATGAGAGATCGGGGCCGACCCATTGGAAACAGACCATCGTCCGGTTTTGTCAGAACGTGCGGGAGATCGAAAACCCTCCCGATATTTGGGCCGGAGCCGAAGGCCCTTCCCAGGCTGCGAGCCGCTCTGTCACCGCAGCGATCGATCATATGGTGTCGGTCCTCGGCGAAATGAACCGGCTCCATTTCAGCGCAGAAGCCTAGCCGGTATCCCCGTCACAGGGCAGAGTAGTGAGAACCAGTCAGATGGCGGGTTTATCTCAGCCCTATCTTTAGCAGCCCCACGCAGCCCAAATACAACGCGAGTGAGCCGATCATGGCGGGCCAGAAGCCGAAGCGGGGGACGCCCGCGATCATGGCCCCAACGTAGATGATCCAGGGCGGGACGAACCACAATAAGTTTTTCGCGTAGCTGACGATCGCATCGTTGCCGCCGTTCAGATAGATCAGCACGAACGTGGCGCCGGTAATGGCGGGGAATGTGCTGGCGAAAGCGGCGAGAAACGATTTGCCTTGAGATCCGAGGTAGGTGGAGAGACTGACAATCGTCCCTCCGAGAAGAAAATACAACACATATTTTCCGAGTTCGCCCATCGCTGTGCTCCTTGCTGAGAGAGACCGATGTGTTCTATGCCGTCAATGCGACTCTCACCGCGCTGTACATTGCGGTGACTTCGACGGCATGCGCAATGATTGTGATGTAAAGATTACGCGTGTAGAGCCAGATCATTCCCCAGATGAGGCCGTCCCATAGCGCGATCCAATGAAGGTGCTGGAAAGTATTCACCATGAAGGGGTCGAAAGCAAATACCAGCGCGGAAGCGACGAGGGCGAGCGGCGAGAATCGTTGCGCCAAACCAGGCCTCCATAGCCTCGATTCAAGCGCGGCCAGCCGCCCGAGGAGAAATCCACGAAAATTCAATTCCACAAAGAGGGCGATGCCGCAGATGAACCAGGGCACCATGACCAAAAGGGGAAGTCGTCCGTGGGGGGTGGTTTTGAGGAAGTTGATGTCAAAGCCCAGATGTGGATAGACCGAGAGAATCACAAACGTATTCAGGCAGCCGAGAAGCAGCCCCGTGAAGAGTCCCCAACGCAGGCCAACCGGGATTTTTTCTCTCTCCAGCCCAAGCCGGGATACGATATTGCGGTTGCGCAAGGCCCAAACGCTCAAGGCGAGATAGGCGCAGATTTGTGGCGCGAACTGAACCGGCGTCTGTGCTTGGAGCGAAGTAGGAAGCGCGTAGAAAGTCAGTGTCGCGGCGGCGGGGAGCAACGCCAGTGCTGCTCCCCGTTCTTCAGTCAGAGCCGATGTCGCGTGTGGACCAGGCTCCGGCGCCGTCATATAAAATTTCAGTTCAGTTGGAGATTGTAACGGCCGAGTGTCGAGGCTTTGTGTCGCGCGAGGTTCGAGAGGGATTTGTTGTAGTCGACCGTGGCGCGCAATTCGTTGCCTTGGGCCGTAGCAAGATCGCGTTGGAAGTCGAGGACAAAGCGAGTCGTACTCAGTCCGACCTTCAGACGCTCTTGCTCTGCTTGCAACTGCTTCTCGGCCATGATTCTCGCCGATCGCGTCGTTTCGATCCGTTTGAAATCCGTCCGGACGCGACGGACTGCTTCGCGGACTCCCACGATAATTTGCTGTCGCACACTGACAAGAGACGCTTCGGCGTTCTTCGCCTCCAGTTGTCGTTTGTTATAGGTGCTCCAGGCTGAGCGGTTGCCGAGGGGATAGCTCAAGACGAGACCTGCGCCGTAATTATAGAAATCGCCGTTGAAGTTTCGGCTCACGGAGTCACCGTAGTCTTTCCCCAGTCCAGCCATTCCTACGGTGCCTTGAAACGATAGAGTCGGAAGAAGTTGGTTTTTGGCAAATTGTGTATTGAGGTCACTCGACTCCATGTTCTTCTTCGCCTGGACGATTTCCGGCCGTTGCTCGATGGCCGTGTCAATGGCTTCCTCCAGGCTGATGGGTTCAAGGGTCACGACCGGCTGGTCGAGCGGGGTCAAGCGCAAGTCTTGTCGCAGATCTTCTTCCGCAGGATTGAGCAATCTACGCAGCTGATCCTCCTGATCTCGAATCGTTTTATCCGCAACCAGTACTTGTTCGACCCGTGACGCGACGGCCGCTTCGGCTTGCAAGACATCGACGATCGACATGATACCGGCCTTCGCCTTTGCGCGGTTGCTGGCCAAAAGTTCTTGCGCGGCTTTCAGGGCAGCCTCTGCAACTTTTAGGTTTTCATTGGCAAAGACAACCTCCCAATAGGTTTGTTCCACCGTTGCCAGGACTGTGAGGACACGATCGCGAAAGATGTGTTCTTCCACGGCGGCATTATTCTGCGCGATGTGGATGAAGGTTTTGGTGATGTTGACGCCGGCGTTACGGAGGAGAGGCTGCGTGAGAGTGAATCCGAGACCACCTGTATAGGAAGGGTTGAAGAGGAATCCTCCGGCGAGGTTCTGATTTATATTTGTTCGCGAGGGGCTGTAGTTCAGATCGATGTTGCCGCCGGTCATCAAGTTCGTTGTGGCATCCAACGTGACGGACTGGCTGCGTTGATCAAAGATGGTAATCTCGTTCAAGTTGCCGCCGGTTGCACCGAACACCGGACGATTGAGCGGATTCACGGTCCGGTTGATTTGACCATTCACGCTTAAAGTCGGATCGAACTTGGCTTGTTCGACGGTAATGTCGGCCTGCCGGCTCTCCTTCGTATGGCGGCTAATGCTGATGTCCAAGTTATGCTGCAGCGCTCGAAGCGCCGCGTCGGCGAGGGAGATGCTTTCTCTCCGCTCTTCGGGTGGAGTCTCGCCGATTTCCAGGCTCCAACTGATCCCCGGCGAAAAGATCAGGCTGATATAGACGGCATAACGACAGGTATGCCGCCATCCATGCGTTCCGATGCCATGCTTCATAACGCCCCCTTTGATCGACAGCGAATATTTTTTCATACTATAATGATTCCATGCGAATCTGTCATGGACTAAGTGCTATGAGATTTCATCACGACCGGGTCAGTGGGGACGAGCGCAGGCCTGCAATGTTATATCGGCTGATCGCTCTGGTCGCCCTCCTCTTGTTCATCGTCCCATCGGTAGACTCGCGAGTATGGGGCCAATCGATCTCCAGTGTTCGTTCCTTCGATGGAGGAGTGGCGCCATTGTTCAGGCTGCCGGGCATTCAGAGCCTGTATCTCGACAATCAGGGCACACAGGGATTTCTATACAATCCCGGGAACAATTTCCAATCGTTTAGCTTTCGGAATCCCACCACCGGTCAAGCATGGAGCGGGGCTGTCATGACACTGGGACCGCAGCTCTCAATCGGACTCATTCAAGGGGCAAACCAGATCGGTTCGCCGATCCTCCTCCCCGGTCCTCCGCGACAAACGGCGCCCTTGCCATCGATCCAATCGAATATTCTCGACGATATCCCGTAACAGGATGCTGAAAAAGTCCGCCAGCATCGTTCTCGCATCGCTCAGACCCTCAACGTGCCCCAGAGGGTACGCCTCGGTCCTTCGCTCGCTGCGGCCTTGCTGAACAGTCTTTTTGAGCATCCTGTACGGCGCTCCCCTTAGTCCCAACACATTGGTGTGTCGATTTCTAGATCATCTGCTAATGGGCGTTCGCTCTCCGGCTAGGGTGCATTTGCCAGTTGCCAGGCAAGCGCGAGCATATAGCGGGCGGCGGTCTGGAGGATGTCCGAACTGATTGTGTCGGCGGTATCGGTGGGCTGATGAAAGTGCGGGTGAATACCGCCGCTGACGATGGTGATCGTGGGGACTCCGGCTTCTTTGAATGGCACGTGATCGCCGCCGGGAAAGAATCCAAAAAGGTCGAGCTTCTCCGCAATCCCGATTTTCTGTCCCGCTTCGAGCGCCACGCGCTGCTCGATTCCCGTCACACCGATCGTCAGCCGTCCATTTCCGATCCCCGCATGGTCGATGTTGATCATGGTTTGAGTCGAACTGATCGGCGCGACCGGCCGTTCGAGATAGAGTCGGGACCCGACGAGTCCCTGCTCTTCTCCGCTAAAAGAGACGAACAAGATCGTCCGTTTGCCTCTTGCGCCTGCATTGGCCAATGCGCGGGCGACTTCTAACATGACTGCCGTGCCGGAGGCGTTGTCGTCGGCGCCGGGAAACAGCAATCCTGCCTGTCGACCGAAGTGGTCGCGATGCGCGCCGATCACGAGGATCTCATGTGTTTTCTGTGGGTCGATTCCGGGCAGGTAGGCGAGTACGTTTGTGAGGGTGCCTTCTTCCGAGTGAGTATGCCAATCGAGAGCGCCATATTGGCCGGTGCTGATCGATTGCGAGGCAGAGGCACGATTCAGATTCTCTTGCAAGCCATGCAGGCTGTGTGGTTGTGCATGATCGGGAGCGGCGAATATTCGTTCGGCCAGAGCGGTGCTGATCCAGGCCCCGGGGAGTGTTTCTGAAGGGGAAGAAAGTCCATAGAATGCGCCGGGTGCCCCGGTGACGCCGCGTCGCGCCTCATAGGCATTGAGCACTGGTCCTGTGGCCATGAGATACCCGAGGGCGCCTTTCCGGCGTGCGAGACGCACTTTGTCTGCGTGGCTGACGGTTCCCTTGTAGTGCGGGGGTTTTCCACGGAGAAACAGCACGATGGCGTTGGTGGTCTCGACTCCGTCGTAGTCGTCGATGCCCTGCGTCGTATCGACGATTCCGTAGCCGACAAACACGATCGGTCCACGGACCGCAGCGGAGGGTGAATCGAGGACGGGGAGATAGTCTGCTCCAAGCTGCGCGGCGAGCAAGTCCCCGGTTCTGGAAATATGGAGCGAGGGGTCCGGTGCAATCTTCGGGACCGTAACGACTGCGGTCATCAATCCGCTCGTAAATCCTGGATCTGGTTCGATGGGACCGGTTGGATTAAATCCAGTGCGTGCCGGTGAGAGGCCGGAATCGAGAAATTGATCGGCGATCCACTTCGCTGAACGGGCATCGTCCGCTGAGCCTGTTTGGCGGCCGTTGAATGCAAGGCTGCTGAGCGTCGTCACGTCGGCGACCATGCGTTTGCCTGACAGACTGTCGAGTGCTCGAAGAAAAACACGCTGATCCTCTACCGATTCCGCGAAGCACTGGCTCCCCGGAGGAAGGAGTATGAAAATAATGTGCAGGAGCGTGATGATAAGGAGAGCGGGAGAGCAGGCGCGCGTCGGGCGTTGCATGTGGTGAGCCTTTCGATGTCGCGTGGAACTATAGCATAGTCTGACAGGTTCGTTGCGGAGCGGCAGCGGGCCAAGGTACTATGACGGAACATGAAGGATGAAGAAACGATAATGGACCCAGGCACACAA
This sequence comes from uncultured Nitrospira sp., assembly GCA_964626135.1. Taxonomy (GTDB): domain Bacteria; phylum Nitrospirota; class Nitrospiria; order Nitrospirales; family Nitrospiraceae; genus Palsa-1315. Next base: position 26,549 of record CAZVEZ010000008.1, on the reverse strand, counting down.
GTAGACCGATTCCCGAACCGGCTTATCACAGAAGCCAGCCCCTATCTTCGGCAGCACGCGAAAAATCCGGTGGATTGGTACCCTTGGGGTGAGGAGGCCTTGTCGAGAGCGAAGGCCGAGGATAGGCCTATTCTGTTGTCGATCGGGTACTCGGCTTGCCACTGGTGCCATGTCATGGCGCATGAATGTTTCGAAAATGTCGAAATTGCCGGCCTCATGAATCGGGACTTTATCAATGTGAAGGTCGATAGAGAGGAGCGTCCGGACCTGGACGATATCTATCAAAAATCCGCGCAGGTGTTTCTAGGACGGGGCGGCGGGTGGCCTCTGACGATGTTTCTGACGCCTGATCAGGAACCGTTTTATGGAGGGACGTATTTCCCGCCGGCGCCCCGGTACAACCTGCCTGGCTTTCCCGAGGTCTTACGTGGTGTCGTCGAGGCCTATCAGAATCATCGAGACGATGTCCGAAAAAATGTGGAGAAAGTGAAGACGGGATTGTTTCGAGTCGGAACACCGCAGTTGTCGACCGATCCGTTGACGGAACGATTGCTCGATGACGCGGCCAAGAATTTAGGGCAGTTTTTCGATCCGGTCCATGGCGGATTCGGTGAGGGGCCGAAATTCCCTACGGTCCCTCCGCTCAGCCTGTTGCTGCGTCAGACGGCCAGGACAAAAGATCTCTCCCATCAAGAACAGGTATTGGTACAGTTGAGAACGATGGCAGCCGGGGGGATCTACGATCATCTCGGCGGCGGGTTCCACCGCTATTCGGTGGACGGGCAGTGGTTGATCCCCCATTTCGAGAAGATGCTCTACGACAATGCGCAACTGGTGCGGATTTACCTCGATGGATGGCGTCTTACCAAAGAGCCCCGGTTTCGTGAAATCGTGGAAGAAACTTTGGAGTACGTCCGTCGTGAACTCACGCATCCGGACGGCGCATTCTTTGCTGCGCAGGATGCCGATAGTGACGGGCAGGAGGGTACCTACTTCGTCTGGGAACCGGGAGAGATTGCCGCAGTGTTGGGCGCTGATATGGCTGAGGAGTTTTGCCGGCACTATGGCGTGACAGAGACCGGCAACTTCGAAGGCAAGAATGTGTTGAATCGGCTCGGTGGTATTCAGCTTGGGCGTGAAACGCAACAAGAGGTGGAGTCCTCGTTGCAGCCTGCCAGAATGAAGTTGCTTGCCGCACGCGAGCAACGAATGATGCCGCAGCGGGACGACAACATTCTTACGAGTTGGAATGCGATGATGGTCTCCGCCTATCTCGATGCCTACCAGACATTCGGGGTTCCCTCGTATCTGACGGCTGCAGAACGGGCGCTCACATTTCTGTTGGACTACGCGGTCGAGAACGGGCGAGTCCATCGCACGGTTACAGCGGGCAAGGGACGCTTGAACGGATATCTGGACGATGCAGCCTGTCTCGCCGCCGCATTGCTGGACGCATTCGAGGCCACGTCGCATCGGTGGTATCTTGAGCAAGCTTGCGAGATAACGGATTCCCTATTGGAGCGATATTGGGATGAGGATGCGGGTGGGTATTTTTATACCAGCCACGACCATGAAATTCTCCTCCATCGCATGAAGCCCGGCACCGATGGCGCGATTCCATCCGGCAATGCCCTTGCCGCCGTGGTTTTGTTGAGACTCTTCGCTTTCACAAGAGAGCAGAGGTATCATGACCGGGCCGAGCATCTGTTCCGGGTGTTCCGGAATATGATGGAGCGCAACGCGTACGGCTCATCGGCCATGCTTTGCGCGTTGGACTGGCACCTGACGATGCCCCAAGAAATTGTAGTGATTGGGACTCGTGGCGATACGAGGACCGAGGCGTTGCTGTCAATCGTCCATCGACGCTATCTGCCGAATCGTGCGGTGCTGGTGGCCGATATTTTCCCTCGCGCCGGAGAATCCGGTGTGCCGCTGGGCGCAGGGAAGACGAGTGTGAACGGGCAGCCGACGGTGTATGTCTGTCACCGTCAGACTTGTTCATCCCCGGTGACGGAGAGCCAGCAATTAGAGCGGTTATTGTAGGGAGGATGCTGTGGGGGTAGGCGATTCAGGCAAAGGATTGTACGATCATCTCTACCGCCGATTCTTCGAGAATCGCCAGGCGCACCAGGGGTATGATTTTCAGCAAGCGCCGGGCGGAAGCGCTCCAGCGCCGGTTGTCACGTTTCAAGAGCGTCTCCGATGGTGGACCTGGGGCCGGTGGAAACGGCGGAAAGTTATCCTGGCGGCGCGCGACCGGTTCCAGCAGGACATTCTCGATCTCAGGAAGCAACCACCGAAGTGAGACAGAACGAGGAGATAATGTGTGGAAATGTGTCATCTCACATGAGGTCTAAGCGCATCCGCATGATTTCCGTTGTACTCGGACTCGCCGTGATCGCCGGCGAGTGGAGTGTCAGTGTCGAGCAATCCCAAGCGATTCAGAGGGAGAGTCAGACGGAAAAAGAAGTCAACTTGAAAGGCCAGGCCCAAGGAGGGTTGTTCAATCGGTGGACATTCGACCAGGAGAGGGCCGGAGAGGGGCCTGCCGGATTTTCGATGCTGGAGTTGGGCGAAGGACCGGCCGCGGGCTGGACAATCAAGGCGGATACTGATGCTCCCTCGGTGTCCAACATTTTGGTCGCAACGTCATCATGCCGGTCTACGACATGCTACCGTTTGATCGTCGCTGACGGGTTTCAGTATGAATACCCTGATATATCGGTCAGGATACGATTTCCCGGCGGTGCGACGACCGGAATGGGGGGAGTGGTGTTTGGGGTGAAGGATGCCACGCACTTCTATGCGGTGATGGTCGATCTTGCGGCAAAGATTCTGGAAGTGAATTTGGTGGTGGATGGAAAGGAAACGAGAATCGGGCGATCATCGATTACGCCAAAGACGGTTCCCTGGCATACGCTGCGAATCCAACGGAACACGGTGTTGAGCAAGGACTTTATTGAAACCTTCTTTGACGGAACGCTTGCCGTGACGGTTGAAGATCAGTCGTTGGCAATCGGTCAAGTCGGACTCCTGGTTCGTGGATATGCCACGCTGGATTTTGATAGCCTTCACGCCATTCCGCTATTTTCTCATCGTCCGCTTTCTGCCCCGCCCGCCTATTAGTGAGATGGCGCACTGTGTATGGCGCAGGTGATTGTGCCGTCGCTTGCATTTGAGTGGGCTAAGGAGTAGAGTGCGAACTGTGTATCATCGCGAAAGGCCTGGTGGTGATACCATAGAGAGACTGACAAGGCCTAAGACAGATGTTGTTTTGGTTCTGCCCGGGAATTTGATCGGAAGCCAGCCTTGAGCCGCCATGGTGTTTGCGTCTTCGGCCCACTCCTTCCTCACTTTGTTCTCGAGTCCAAGACAACACATATTCTCAAAGGAGGAGCCCAATGGGTTCGAAGATTTATGTCGGCGGTTTGCCGTACTCCACAACTGAGCAACAGCTGAGTGATTTGTTTGCTGTTCATGGAGCGGTGACATCGTCCCGGATTATCACAGATAAGTTTACCGGCCAGTCCCGCGGGTTTGGATTCGTGGAGATGTCCTCGGATTCAGAAGCGCAGGCGGCTATTACCGCGCTGAACGGCACTGAGTTGGGCGGCCGCACGTTGACTGTCAACGAGGCGCGTCCCCAGGAACCACGAACTGGTGGTGGCGGTGGCGGCCGCGGTGGCCGTGGGGGTGGCGACCGGTACTAAGCCGCAACGAGTATTCACACGTCGGGGCTGCCTATCCGGCAGCCCCGCTATTTCCTTCCTAGAATTGCCCATCAACTCGATGCGTTTCTCGGCCCTCTAACCGGGCCGGACCGTGCAGTCCCGGGAAGTGTGCCTATACAAGGAGTTTTATGTCTACGTTTGTTGAGATGAATTTGCCCCAGTCCCTTATCCAGCGCCTGACACAGGCGGGCCTGACGACACCCACGCCGGTGCAAGAGGCCGCCATTCCTCTGGCGCTCAAAGGCCGGGACGTTATGGCGCAAGCCAAAACCGGGAGCGGGAAAACGCTGGCGTTTTTGCTGCCGATCATCGAGCAGGTCATGCGTCGCGAGGCCTCTGCGCCTACGTCAGGCCCCTACACCAAGTCCAAACCAAGCCATGTTGTCGGGCCGAAGTTTCTCGTGTTAGCGCCCACGCGGGAACTGGCGCTTCAGATCGAAATGGAGCTGCGCAAGTATGCCCCGATGTCCGTGACCTCCTTGTCGGTGTACGGCGGGACGCCGATCGAACGCCATTACCGCGCATTGCAACGACCACCTCTAGTGGTAGTCGGTACGCCGGGTCGGTTGCTCGACCTGGCGGGTTCCGGTCACTTGAAGTTGGGTGGCGTGGCGTTTCTCGTGATGGATGAGGCCGATCAGATGTTGGATCGCGGGTTCTTGCGGGACATTCAACGGATCATTCGCCTCTTGCCGGTTGAACGTCAGACGCTGCTGTTTTCCGCAACATTTTCGGGAGACATCCAGACGCTCGCACAGACCATGCAACGCGATCCCGCCCGGATTTCTGTCGACCCGGGGATCAGCACGCCGACCAGGATTGTGCATGCCTACTATGTCGTGCCGGGGGACCAGGCGCGCACGCAACTCGTGCATACGTTGCTCCAGACCGTGACTGGTGGTGAACGGTCGATGGTATTCTGCGATCAAAAGTATAAGGTGCGACGTTTGGCGGCCCATTTGGGTGGAGAGCCGGCTTCGGTCGGTGCGTTGACCGGCAATCATAGCCAAGCGCAGCGGGAACGGACGCTCGGTGCTTTTCGGGCCGGCCGACTCCGCTCGCTCGTGGCAACAGACGTGGCAGCCAGAGGCCTCGATATTCAGGATGTCGCACAGGTGATTCACTATGAGTTGCCGACGAATCCGAATTCATACGTCCATCGGACAGGACGAACCGGCCGAGCAGAGAAGGAAGGGGCGACGTTTTTGATTCTGTCTCAGTCCGAAGAGCGGGAGTATCTTCGAATGGTGAGACAGTTGAAAATCGAGACGAAGAAACTCGCGCTTCCCGCGTTTGCTGCTCTCCCCTCTCCGGCCCCTATGGCGGTCAAGGAACAGCAATTACCTCGGCAACGACACCGTCGGAGCACCGAGCCATCGGGCCGTCGATTCCGCGAAAGCGAGAATCGTGGCTCAGCTCATCGGCCTGGAGCTTCGCTTGGAGGGTCCAGACATTCGCGATACTAAAAGACGATGCGGCCACCGGACCTGAAGCCAGGCCGGTGGTGGCCCCCCGTCGTGCGCAGGGCTGTTTCCGATGGTAAGATAACGTCCCATGCCCCTGTTTCAACTCGAAGCTCCGTTCAAACCCTGCGGAGATCAAGGTCAGGCCATCGATAAGCTAGTGGCCGGGATTGCTGCCGGCCGGAAGCACCAAGCGCTGCTCGGTGTGACCGGGTCCGGTAAGACCTTTACCATGGCCAATGTGGTCGCGCAGGTGCAGAAGCCCACGTTGGTTCTGGTCCATAACAAGACGCTTGCCGGTCAGCTCTATCAAGAGTTTAAACAGTTTTTCCCTCGCAACGCGGTGGAGTATTTCGTCAGCTACTACGATTACTACCAGCCGGAAGCCTATATTCCCCAAAGCAACACGTACATTGCCAAAGACGCATCCGTCAACGATGCGATCGATCAGATGCGGCATGCGGCGACGACCGCGCTGCTCCAGCAGAACGACGTGCTGATCGTCTCGTCGGTGTCGTGTATTTACGGCCTGGGGTCGCCGGAGGTCTATCACGACATGGTGATTTTCCTCGAGGAGGGGATGGAGATTCGGCGGGAGAAGATTCTGGCAAAGCTGGTAGAGATTCAATATGCCCGCAACGACATGGATTTCCACCGCGGGACCTTTCGCGCCCGCGGCGACGTCATCGAGATTTTCCCGGCATCGAATGACGCGGTGTCTGTGCGGATTGAGTTGTTCGGTGATGTCGTTGACGCGATTCACGAAATCGATCCGCTCACGGGGAAGTCGAGCAAGAAGCTTCCGAAAGTTGCGATCTATCCGAACACGCACTATCTCATTGCGCCGGATCGATATGAACGGGCCATTACAGGCATTGAAGAGGAACTGGACGAGCGCGTTGCCTATTTCAAGAAACAGAATCAGCTTGTGGAGGCTCAGCGGATTGCACAACGCACCAAGTTCGATCTCGAAATGATCCGGGCCATGGGATACTGCCACGGAATCGAGAACTACTCGCGGCATCTCAGTGGCCGCGCGCCCGGAGAGCAGCCTCCGACACTCCTCGACTATTTCCCCAAAGATTTTCTGCTGATTGTCGACGAATCCCATGCGACGATTCCCCAAGTGGGCGGGATGTACGAGGGCGACTATTCGAGGAAGCGCACGTTGGTCGAGTACGGATTCCGATTGCCGTCGGCGATCGATAACCGGCCGCTCACATTTGCCGAATTTGAGCGTTGCCTCAAGCAGGCGGTGTACGTCTCCGCGACGCCGGGGCCTTATGAGCTGGGGCATGCGGCAGGGGAAGTGGTCGAGCAGATCCTTCGTCCGACCGGTCTGATGGACCCAGTCATCGAAGTGCGTCCGGCCAAAGGGCAGGTGGATCATCTCCTCGGCGAGGTGCGGTCCGAAGTGGCGCAGGGAGGGCGCGTGCTGATCACCACCTTGACCAAACGCATGGCGGAGGACCTCAGCGAGTACTACCACGATCTCGGTATCAAGGTGCGGTATCTGCACTCAGACATCAAAACGTTGGAACGAGTCGAGATTCTACGCGATCTGCGGCGCGGGATTTTTGACGTGCTGGTGGGAATCAATCTCCTGCGCGAAGGGCTGGATCTCCCCGAAGTGACTTTGGTGGCGATTCTCGATGCGGATAAGGAAGGGTATTTGCGGTCGTATCGAGCATTGATCCAGACGGCAGGCCGGGCAGCGAGAAATGTACGGGGCCACGTGATTATGTATGGTGATACCGTTACGGATTCTATGCAGAGGGCGCTTACCGAGACCAATCGCCGGCGTACTATCCAGGCCGACTATAATGCCAGTCACGGAGTCGTGCCTACGAGCATCACCAAAGACGTTCGCTCGTTCGAATATGCCGCGGTGGAAATGAACGAAGCGCAACTGGATTTGGTCGCAGAGTCACCGGCCGTCTATGGGACAGAGGAAACGACAGAACAGGTCGTCAAACGGCTGGAAACGGAGATGAAAGCCGCCGCCAAGAAATTAGAGTTTGAACGGGCTGCAACACTCCGAAACCGAATTCGAACATTGAAGCTGAAGGAGTTAGAGTTGAAGCCGGAGATCTAGCGCCCCGCTAGACGTTCTTGTACAGGTAAATGCCAAGGAACATTCCGAGAAAGCTGAGGAGATTAATTTTGAGTGCGAAGCCAAGGGTGAGTTTGACGAGGACCAAATCGATGGTGACCGGTGGACTGATGCCGGGAGTAAAGCTGGTGGCAAAAACAGACTGAATCGTGCCCTGTGGGGCCATGACTCGGAGAATCTCTCCCAGTACTCCACCCAACAGTCCACCGATGAGCACAAAAATGAGTAGAATCCAGGGTGATTTTTTCACGGTAACTGCCTTGCAACTCTCGGTATCTATACACGACGGACCATAGCGAAAGGTCTACCACATGTCAATGAAATGTGCGCTCCGGTTCTCTTGACTTCAATCCGCCCCATCCTCTACACTTCCCGATGGTCTTTTACTAGATTTTTCGAGGTGATCGGAGATCCAGGGGTCAGGCTTCGATTGCCTTTTTCTTTGTGACACTATGCTCGACGCGCTCAGCGAAAAATTCGAGAATATTTTTAAGAAGCTACGGGGTTCTGGAGTCCTCACCGAACAGAACATCGCGGAAGCGTTAAAAGAAGTTCGACTCGCGCTACTCGAAGCCGACGTCAACTTCAAGATTGTCAAAGACTTCATCGAGCGAGTCCGCGAAAAAGCAGTCGGCCAGGAAGTTCTCCGCAGCCTCACCCCCGGTCATCAAGTTGTCAAGGTCGTGTGGGAGGAGCTGCGGGAGATGATGGGCCGTGAGCGAGCCGGCCTGTCTTTAGCTTCGAATCCTCCTACCGTCGTCATGATGGTTGGACTTCAAGGAGCTGGAAAGACGACAACCTGCGGCAAGCTCGGTCGGCATTTTAAAGCTCAAGGAAAGCGGGTTCTCCTGGTTGCGGCGGATCCTCGCCGTCCGGCAGCCGGCGATCAGTTGGCGAGTCTGGGACGTGATCTTGATATCGATGTGCATTGGGTCGAACAGGCACAGGCTTCCCAGGCGGATGTCGTTCGTATCTGTCAGGCCGGCGTGGAGCGGGGACGAGACCAGGGGCACGATCTTGTCGTGTTGGACACCGGTGGACGTCTTCACATTGATGATGAGTTGATGGGCGAGTTGGTTGCGGTGAAAGCCGCTGTGAAACCGCAGGAGGTTCTTTTAGTGGCGGATGCCATGACGGGCCAGGATGCGGTCACGATGGCAAGCCAGTTCGAGCAGCGGATCGGACTAAGCGGGGTCATTCTCACCAAGGTTGAAGGTGATGCCCGTGGCGGAGCGGTGCTGTCGATCAGGGCAGTGACCGGCAAGCCGATTAAGTTTCTCGGTGTGGGCGAGAAGCTTGATGCGCTCGAGTTGTTTCATCCGGATCGGATGGCATCGCGCATCCTCGGAATGGGTGACGTGCTCTCCTTGATCGAAAAGGCCCAAGAGACCATCACGCGCGAACAGGTGGAGGATGCACAGAAGCGAATCACCAGCAATACGTTCACGTTGGAGGATTTCCGTGCTCAGTTGGGCCAGGTCAACCGCCTGGGTTCGTTGGACCAGATTTTAGGAATGTTGCCGGGCGGTCAGAAGCTCAAGAGTGCGATGGAAGGGCAGGTGGCGGAACGGGAAATGAAACGGGTTACGGCGATGATTGACTCGATGACCTTGCGAGAGCGTCGTGATCATACGATCATCAATGGAAGCCGGAAAAAACGGATTGCCCGTGGAAGCGGGACGAACGTGCAAGAAGTGAATCGGTTGATTAAACAATTTCTTTCGGCGAGAAAAATCGCCAAGGTTATGGCAGCCGGGTCGGGCGGGCGCCGGCAGTTTGCGCAACTGATGCGCTCCAGGTAAAGAGTGAGAGTCATCATCGGTATTTCGTACAGGAGGAGGATCTAGTGGCTGTTCATTTGAGATTGACGAGGACAGGACGACATAAACGACCGCTCTACCGCGTGGTGGCAGCGGACTCTCGGAAGCCGCGCGACGGTCGGTTTCTGGAAATTCTTGGGATTTTCGATCCCTTGAAGGAGCCGGCGGTGCCGGAGCTGAAGCAGGAGCGGGTATTGAGCTGGTTGCATCAGGGTGCCCAGCCGACCGTCACCGTCAAGACGTTGCTCCGCCGCAGTGGCGTATGGAAACAGTTTGAGACAGAGAAGGCAGCAAAGAAGAAGGGCGCCTAGTACGTGTCAACGGCTGAAGCAGATCTCATAACGATCGGGAAAATCGAACGCCCCTTTGGCGTGCGGGGCGAGTTCAAGGTGCGATCGTTGAGCGATGTGCCCGGCCGGTTGGATCGGCTGACGAAGGTTCAGGTTTTAGAGCCGACGGGCCAGGTGATCGACAGGACCGTGACTCATGTTCGACGTGCCGGATCGAGCTACGTTATGGGTCTTGCAGATGTGACAACGCCGGAGGAAGCCGGCATGCTGCGTGGGGGGTTGATTCAAGTGCCACGCAGTCCAGCCGCAACGTTGTCTCCGGACGTCTATTTTGAATGCGATCTCATTGGAATGAGAGTCGAGAACGAGCGCGGCGAAGAAGTCGGCATCCTTGAGTCGATTTTAGAGATACCGGACAATCATGTCTTCGTCGTGCGCAAGGAAATGGAGGAGATCCTCATTCCGGCGGCGAAGAGTTTTGTGACCTCGGTGGATCTCGTGCACCGCCGGATGATCGTTCGCGGGATCGAGGACCTGGTTGAGGATCGCCATGCGGTGTGACATTGTGACCCTGTTTCCCGATATGGTGATGCCGGTGCTCGGCCAGAGTATTCTCAAGCGCGCACAAGAAAAAGGTCTGCTGCAAGTTCACGTGCGCAATTTGCGCGACTATACGCTCGATCGCCACAAGGTGGCGGACGATGTGCCCTATGGCGGAGGGGCAGGGATGGTGATAAAGGCTGAGCCTCTCTTGCACGCGGTGGAACAAATTCAGTCCGAGTATGCAGAAGCCGGCGAACAGATTCGGTTATTGTTTCCGTCTCCGCACGGTCGTCCATTCACGCAGGCTTATGCGAAACATCTGGCGGCCGACACACGCCGGCTCGTTATCCTTTGTGGCCATTATGAGGGAGTTGATGAGCGGGTGCGGTTGGCATTGCAGCCGGAAGAAATCTCCGTCGGGGATTATGTGTTGACCGGAGGCGAATTGCCGGCGTTGCTGCTCATCGATGCTGCAGCCCGTTTGGTTCCCGGCGTATTGGGTGATCCGGAGTCGATCGTGGAAGAGTCGTTTACGGATGCCTTGCTCGAATATCCGCACTATACAAGACCGGCGGAGGTTCGAGGCATGCCCGTACCGGAGGTATTGCTTTCAGGACATCACGAGGCCATTCGTCTGTGGCGTCGTAAGGAAGCCCTGCGAAGTACTCATCAGAGACGGCCGGATCTTTTGCAAGATCGGGTCTTGAGTCTCGAAGATCAACAATTGCTAGACGAACTTACTCGTGAAGGTATGCCGGGCATGCCTGTTCGATGTGGGGAGGAGGGGTAGTCTCATGAATCGGTTAGAGCGGATACAACAGTCGTTCACGAAGAAATCGGCGCCCAGTTTTGAAATCGGAGACACCGTTCGCGTGCACGTAAAAGTGGTCGAAGGGGAAAAAGAGCGCATTCAGGTGTTCGAAGGCGCGGTGATTGCCCGTAAAGGGTTGCTGAACACGGAGACCTTCACCGTGCGCAAAGTCTCCTACGGCGTCGGTGTGGAACGAATTTTCCCGCTTCATTCACCGATCGTCACGCGTGTGGAAGTCATGCGTCAGGGCAAGGTGCGCCGGGCCAAGCTGTATTACCTCCGGGGGAAAAAGGGCAAGTTCGCCAAGGTCGAAGATCGGGAGTTCGTTGCGAGTGCAAAGGGGCAACCCGGAGCCACCCGCAAGGCCGAAGAACCGGTCGGAGCCGCTTCGGTCTCAAAGCCCTAATCCCATTCCCTGACTCCATCGACCACGACTGTCAGGTGCCCTTTCAACGGATGCATCGCGGGGCCACATCGTGGGACCTACCGACGAATTTGAATTGGAAGCCCGGCGGCGGGGCTATCGCTATATCGCAGGTCTTGATGAAGCCGGACGGGGGCCTTTGGCTGGCCCTGTCGTCGCGGCGGCGGTCATATTGCCCACTCGTTGCCGCTTGGCCGGTGTTGATGATTCCAAGCAAGTTTCCGAGCCTGAACGAGCGCAACTCTACGAGGCTATTGTCCGGCGGGCTCGTGGTGTTGCTGTAGGGGTCGCGACGGAGCAGGAGATCGACTGCCTCAATATTTTAGAAGCGACTCGCCTCGCTATGCGTCGCGCGCTCGCATCGCTGATTCCTTCGGCGGACTGTCTCTTGATCGATGCCGTCACATTGCCGGATCTTGCCATTCCCTCACGTGCCATCATTAAAGGTGATACGTTGTCGATCTCGATTGCTGCCGCGTCGATCGTGGCTAAAGTCACACGCGATCGTATGATGATCATGTACCATCGTGCCTATCCAGATTATAATTTTCTCTCTCATAAGGGGTATGGAACGGAAGAGCATCTGCAACGGCTCGCTCAACATGGTCCTTGCGCGATTCACCGGCGCACATTCGCGCCGGTTGCACAGCTCTTACGCGGCTCTGCGGATCTCTCGCGAACTGGTCGGGACAAAGCCAGAAGGACGGTTCAGTGACGATCCTTGATCCCCGGAGGCGTGTAGGGCAGGAAGGGGAGGCGACAGCGGAGCAATATCTGCGGCGCAAGGGGTACCGGATCGTGGCGCGCAATCTTCGATCGTCGGTGGGGGAGTTGGACGTCGTGGCGGAAGACGGTCGGGTGCTGGTCTTTGTCGAGGTGAAGGCGCGCCGGACCGATGCATTCGGCGGGGCGATCCATGCCGTCCATCAACGGAAGCAGGCGAAGTTGATCCAGCTAGCGGCTCAGTATTTGGCCCGCCACCACATCAAAGATCGACTATGTAGATTCGATGTCGTCTTGCTGCGAAGCGCGGGTGCCGCAGCTCCGCAGATTGAACATATCCAGAACGCCTTCGAAGTATCCGGCGACGATCTTCGGTGGTAGGGCTGGGATCCTGTCCGAGTAATCCTTCGTGGCGAGGCGAAGGAGATGCGGGGCAGATGAGCGGCGCAAGGTTCGAAAAATCCTGAGCGCATCGGCTGGAATACGTTGTGGGTTTATTCTGACCGAGAACGATACCGATATCGGCAGATTGTTTGCCGCAGTAGAATGGTATTACTCGAGGTTCCTAAGATGATTCAATTGATTCATGTGTCGAAACAGTATGATCAGCGGCTGGCGCTTTCGGACGTCAGCTTCGAGATCGGCAAGGGGGAATTTGTCCTCTTGATGGGGCCTAGTGGAGCAGGCAAGTCGACGTTGCTGCGAATGCTCATCGGGGCCGAACGGCCTGATGAGGGACAGATCTTCGTCCATCAGAAAAACGTGACCACGCTCAAGTCGTCTGATATTCCGTATCTACGCCGCAAGGTGGGCACGGTGTTTCAAGACTTTAGGCTGTTGCCGAAGAAGTCTGTTTTCGACAATGTGGCCCTGCCCTTGCTGGTGCAGGGGACTTCTCCTGCCGACATCCGTCGCAAAGTCACGGAGGCGTTGCGCGCGGTCGGTGTCGAGCACAAACGAGATCAACTTCCTGCGGGCCTCTCAACAGGCGAGCAGCAGCGGGTCTGTGTCGCTCGCGCGATTGTGAATGGGCCGGTCGTTTTGCTGGCCGATGAACCGACCGGAAACTTGGATCCAGCCTTGACGACCGAGATTATCGAATTATTTAAACTTATTAACGCGCGCGGCACCACGGTCGTGGTGGCGACGCATGATCCTCTGGTCATGGCGCATGTGAATCGACGGGTACTCACATTGTCACAGGGCCGGTTACTGCCGGAACAGCGGGTGATGGGATGAGGACGCTGTCGTATCTCCTTAGAGAATCCTGGGTCAATATGCGGACTAACCGGACGACGACGATAGTCGCCATCTTGACGACTGCCTTTACGTTGGCCTGTGTCGGTGTCTTTTTGCTGCTCTATGTCAATCTGCGGGCTGCGGCCGGATGGCTCCAGGACGATATAAAAATTATGGTCTATCTTGATGAGCGACTCGCTTCCGATTCAGTCGCTGAGGTGGAGCAGCATTTGCGAAACGATCATGCCGTTGCCTCACTGTTGTTTATCTCGAAAGAACAGGCACTGGGGGAGTTCAAGGCGCAATTTCCTTCGGAGTCTCACCTGCTTGAAGGGCTGGGCCAGAATCCCTTACCGGCCTCCTTTGTTGTCGCGCTGGACCAGCCGTTTCGTTCTTCTGTGGATGCGATCAAACGATGGGCAGAGCGGGTCAGGCAGATCGCCGGCGTTTCCAAAGTCGACTATAATCAAGACTGGATCGATGTCCTCGCGACGGTGATTCAATCCATTGAGTTAGTTGCCATCGGCATCGGCGTGATTCTCTCGGCGGCGGCCGTCACCATTATTGCCAATACGATTCGTCTGACGCTGTTCGCCCGACGCGATGAAATTGCCATTCTGCGTCTCATCGGGGCGACAACCATGTTTATTCGTATCCCCTATCTGCTGGAAGGCGCGGTGCTTGGCGCGTTGGGCAGCGCGTTCTCCTTGGCTATGCTCAAGTTCATGTACGAACTGTTTCGGCAGCAAATGCGGACGACGGGACGATTTGCCGGACTCGATAACCTCATCGCATTTTTCCCTCCATCCGTTTGCCTCGCCCTGGTCGCAGTAGGGATGGGACTTGGGTTTGCAGGAAGCTTCGTGTCGCTACGGCGTTTCGGCGAGGCCAAGGCATGAGGTTCCGGACGGAATTTGGGGTTGTGATTGTGATCTCCGGGCTGCTGGGTCTTTTCTTGCCGACCGATGCGGTGTCCGATCCGATTATCGACAAGATTGAAAAAGAACGCAAAGCGCTTGACCAGCTCAAGGGTCAGATCGAAGAAAAGCGTAAACAGGCCGATGAGGCAGGGAAAAAGCGAGAGTCCCTCTTGCAGGGGATTCAGACCCTGGACAAGCGAGTGTTGCGCTATCGACAATCGCACCAGGAGATCAGCCGGAATTTGCGAAAAAAAGACCAGGAAATCGAGGCCATCAATGCGCAATTAGCCGGTTTGCGTGCGAGCATGCGGGAACGTCAGGATGCCATTCTGGCCCGGCTGCGTGTTCAGTATATGGAGGGTCGTTTTGGCCATTGGAAAACCTTGCTCGCTTCGAACTCATATGGCGACTTCCAGCGCCGACTTCAGTATCTCTCGGCCGTATCCGAACGGGATTATGCCCTGATGGGCATGTTCCGAGCTGATATGGCTCGTATGGAACAGGCGGAGCGGCAGCGGGAAGAAGCGCGTGTCGGCATGCTGTCCTACAAGCAAAGTACCGAGAAGCAGTTGGCTGAGATGAAATCGGTCAAAAAAGAAAAGAAGGCCTTTCTCACAAAAATCACTCGTGAAAAAGAGTCTTACGACCATGCCCTCCAAGAATTAGAACGGTCTGCGTCGCGTGTCGATAGTCTGTTGCGCGAATTGGAGCAGCGACGGCGCGCAGCCGCTGCGCGACCTCCGACCGGGGGAGCGGCTCCACGAGGGGTAAAAGGTGCGTTGCCGTGGCCAGCTGATGGAAACATCATCTCTTTCTTCGGCCGTCAGAAGCATCCGACATTCAACACCTACGTGCAGCGCAGAGGTATCGAAATCAAGGCCGTTGAGGGGAGCGCCATTCGCGCAGTGATGCCTGGATCTGTCGTCTATGCAGACTGGCTGAAAGGGTACGGACTCGTTATAATCCTTGACCATGAGAATGGGTTTTTTTCGCTGTATGCCCATGCCTCGAAGATATTGGTGACAGTGGGCGGGCAGGTAGGAGCAGGGCAAGCGATCGGCGAAACCGGTGATACAGGCATGACCGGTGAAAATACTCTATACTTTGAATTACGCCAGGGAGCGGAGCCGATTGATCCTCTCCAATGGTTAGCGAGGCGTTAGGGAACGGGAAGAGGAAAGGATATTACATTATGGAACAGGATTCCCAGCGACGATTTTGGATGTTAGGCCCGATGTTAGTGGTGGCCTTGGTTGTGGGCGTGTTGCTCGGCAAGGGATGGGAGCGGACCGGGCATGCCACGGAAACCTATGAAGAATTGAAGACATTCTCCGAGGTGTTGACCCAAGTTCAAAAGAGTTACGTCGATGAAACGAAGGTGAAAGACCTCGTCCAGGGGGCGATTCGCGGGATGCTCTCAACCCTCGATCCGCATTCGGCCTATATGACGGCGGATATGTATAAGGAAATGCAGGTTGAAACGAAGGGCGAGTTCGGTGGCGTGGGAATCCAGATCGGGGTAAAGGAGAATCGTTTGGCGGTGATTGCGCCTATCGAGGGGACACCGGCTTACCGAGCCGGGGTCAAGTCGGGTGATTTCATTACGAAGGTGAACGACGAGACAACCAAGGATCTCACGTTGATGGATGCGGTTCAGAAGATGCGCGGTCCCAAGGGCTCAAAAGTCAATTTGACGATCCAGCGGGAGGGGACTCCAGACCCGCTCCAGTTCACGCTGGTTCGCGATATCATCAAGATAGAGAGTGTGAAGTCGAAGGTGTTGGACAATATCGGGTACATTCGGCTGACGCAATTCCAGGAAGCGACGGGGCGGGATTTGAGCAAGGTGCTCAGACAGTTCAAAGACCAGAAGCTTCAGTCGACGATCCTCGACCTCCGCAATAATCCTGGCGGACTGCTGACTTCGGCCGTTGAAGTGTCCGAGCAGTTTCTCCCCAGCGGCAAGTTGGTTGTCTATACCAAAGGACGCGAAAGTAAGAAGGACGAGTGGATCTCCAAGGGGAAAGATCAAATGGACGACTCGCCCATGATTATTCTCGTCAACGAAGGATCGGCCAGCGCGTCCGAGATCGTAGCCGGTGCTTTGCAAGACTATGGGCGGGCGGTTATTGTCGGCACGACCTCGTTCGGCAAGGGATCGGTGCAAACGATTCTCCCGTTGGGGGATGGGTCGGGGCTCCGCCTCACGACAGCGAAGTATTACACACCGAAAGGACGCTCAATCCAATCAACAGGGATTACGCCTGATATTGTGGTAAAAGCCCAACTGACGACCGCTGTTGCCAAGGCGGGTGAGACCAAGTCCAGCGAAAAGGACGGGGAACAGAAACAGGCCAAGCCTGCGGTCGCGCCGGGGAAAGACCAACCGGCTCAGGCTGGCAAGGGGCAGGAAGAAGGTGCTCCGAAGAACGGCGCTACACTGCAGCCTCCTTCTGATGTCTGGAGCGATCCTTCACTTGAGCAGGATGTTCAACTGCAAAAGGCGGTTGAGATGCTGAAAACCTGGAAGATATTTAAGGAGCTTCCTCGCGCGTCGTAATGGAAGTCTGCTGTAGGTGTGAGGCGATTGCCTTCAGCAGCTGTTCCTCCGATCCTGAAAATCCGGGTACTGTGCGCAATAGGTGCGATTGGACCAGCCGTTCCAGATCGGGTAATGTGGTGATACCCAGGTGAGTGTAGAGGTAGGCCACCAGCGATTCGGACAGTCCGGGGAGCTGTGTCCAGGACGTCACTGACTTCGGGAGGGGCGTTCTCAAAGCTTCATAGGCCTGGATCGCTCCTGTGCGGAGAAACTCTTCAATTTTGTCCGCTAGGTCGCGGCCGATTCCCTCAATATCTTCCAGCGCTTGCCGTGAGGCGATGTCTGCAATGTCTTCCTCCAAGGCTTCGATGGTATCTGCCGCTTTTCGATAGGCTCTGATCCGATAAAGGTTCGCTCGCTGGGCGGCTAGCCGTTCCGCAATCGATCGGAAGATGGCTGCGACTTGCCGGTTGTGTCGTGGAGTAGATATCATAGGCTGTGTTGTCGCTATTCTGACGTGATTGGGGATGGGGAGCAAGGGGACGGCATGCCGGGCTGATTGACATTCCGAATTCTGCTCTCCTAGGATAAACAACGATGGCTGAGTCGATTCAGATTCAAGTGAATGGCGAACAACGGAGCTGTCGAGTTGATGCGACTGTGGGGGATTTGCTGCGAGAGATTGACGTCAAGACCGAGCGTGTGGCGGTGGAGTTGAATTTGGAAATCATAGATCGGAAGGACTTCGATCACCGAAGTTTGAAACAAGGAGATCGAGTGGAGATCTTGAGCTTCATCGGCGGTGGCGCGCCAGGAGAAGCTTAGGCCAACGGGAGGGTTGTCGTCCATGCAGAATGATCGTTTGGTCATCGGCGGCCATGAGTTTACGTCCCGGTTGTTCGTGGGGACTGGGAAGTACAAGGATTTTGCTGAAACGAAAAAAGCCATTGAGGCGTCGGGGGCCGACGTGGTGACTGTGGCAGTGCGGCGCGTCAATATCACCGATCGCTCCAAGGAAAACCTCCTCGATTATCTCGATCCGAAAAAATACACCATTCTTCCGAACACCGCCGGCTGTTACAACGTCGAAGATGCCCTGCGCTATGCTCGCTTGGCGAGAGCTGCCGGCGTATCCGATTTAATCAAACTGGAAGTGTTGGGTGACGAGAGAACCCTCTTTCCTGATACGGCCGGCTTAATCGAAGCGGCCAAGATTCTTGTCAAAGAAGGGTTTATCGTGTTGCCCTATACGAATGACGATCCCATCGTGGCGCAGAAGCTCGTTGACATCGGGTGCCCCGCCGTTATGCCGTTGGCGGCGCCTATTGGATCAGGACTCGGTATCCGCAATCCGTACAATTTGAAGATCATCATGGAAATGATCAAGGTGCCGATCGTTGTCGACGCCGGTGTCGGAACTGCATCTGATGCTGCACTCGCAATGGAACTGGGGGCGGACGCGGTGCTCATGAACACAGCCATTGCCGGGGCTCAAGATCCTATTGCCATGGCTGAAGCGATGAAGCATGCGGTGTATGCCGGTCGGCTTGCCTATAAGGCCGGACGAATCCCGCGAAAACTGTATGCGACAGCCAGCAGTCCCATCGAAGGTATGCTCTAGCAGGATGCTGAAAAAGAGGGTGGGGTGGCTGGGACGATTCCCGTGCTCGCGCAACGCGCGGCCTCAGAAGACTCTTGTTGAACGTGCGCAGTTGGAATCATCCCGGCCACCACGTATACAGGTGATAATTCGCCTGCGGCCTTGCCGGACAGCCGTTTTGAGCATCCTGTCTCCTATATCATACGTCCTGAGCGATAAGTGCTGAGACCACGGACATGAGAACTTCCGAACGCACCCACCCAACACTCAGCACTTTGGACTCAGTGCTCCGCTGATGCCGACACTCTCCAGCCGTCTTCTTGTCGTCACGGATCGCCATCAGACCAAGGGACGCCCGTTGGTTCCCCTTCTGCGGCGGGTGCTCACGACTGAAGTTCCTGCGATCCACCTTCGTGAGCGCGATCTCTCAGCGAGGGAACTTATGAAACTCGCGCATGAGGTGCAGGCCTTGACGGCTTTGCGCGCGGCGCAACTTCTCATCAATGACCGGATCGACATTGCGTTGGCGCTGGAAGGAGTCGGTGTCCATTTACGCAGTAATGGTCTGCCTGTCTCGGTCGCGCGGCAATTACTGGGAGCGCAACGACTTCTGGGTATCTCCGTGCATTCGGTTGAAGAGGGGCTGTCTGCACAGTCGCAAGGCGCAGACTACATCGTCCTCGGTCCGATCTACGAGACACCGTCCAAACAGATGTTCGGTCCTCCGCTCGGCATTGACACGCTTGAGAAGGCCTGTCGCGTGGTTCGCATCCCGATTATCGGGATCGGCGGAGTGACAGCGGCGCGTGCGCGTGAGATGCGGCGAGCCGGAGCGTTCGGTGCGGCGGTGATCACGGCGATTCTCGGCGCGACCGATATAGAGTCGGCGACGCGGGAGTTATTCGATGCCGTCACGTGCGCGTCGTGATGCGCATCACGCGCGACTCTCTCGCTGCAGGATGAAGTCATCCGGTTGACCACCTCTGGAACGGATGATAGAATCCGCGCAGACAAGGACTTCTCGATTCAGCAAGGGGTTTCGCGTTCGTTGAGCGGCGCCATGGATGGCAAGAAAAAGAGTCCGAGTCGATTCCGGTCCCTCAGAGATTCCGTTACGCACATCACGAAGCGGTTGACTGAAGGAGAGGCGGACGTGGCACAACGTAACGACGAACATGTTCGTGAAGTTGAGAAGCTTCGTGTGCAGATTCAGTCGATGGAAGAAGAAATCCGTCGGTTGTATCAATCCCGCTACCAGCTTGACCAAGCGACCAAACAGAACGAAAAGCTCGTCACCACGCTTCAGGAAGCGAAGGCGCAGATCGAAGCGTTGCGCGCCGAAGTTGAGAAACTGACCGCGCCTCCGTCGGCCTACGCCATCTTCTCAAGTCTGAATGCCGATGGAACCGGAAATGTCTATGTGTCCGGACGAAAGATGAAAGTCAGCCTGCATCCATCGATCAATGGGAGCGCCATGCGGAAGGGGCAAGAAGTGGTCTTAAACGAAGCCTTGAACGTGATCGAGGTCAAGGGCTTCGATATTCAGGGCGAAGTCGTGCGGCTCAAGGATGTGCTCGAAGGAAATCGTGCTCTGGTGACACTGCATTTCGACGAAGAAAAGGTTGCAGAACTCGGTGACCCGCTGCTGGCCGAGCGTCTGAGCGTCGGCGACCATCTGCTCTATGACTCTCGCTCCGGCTATGTCGTCGAAAAGTTGCCGAGGTCTGAGGCGGAGGAATTGATATTGGAAGAAGTGCCCGATGTCGACTATGAGCACATCGGCGGGTTGCAGCACGAATTGGAGCAAGTCCGCGATGCGGTGGAGTTGCCTTTTCTTCATCCGGCACTGTTTTCAGAGTACAAGTTGAGCGCGCCCAAGGGGGTCTTGCTTTATGGACCACCTGGGTGTGGAAAAACCTTGATTGCCAAAGCCGTCGCGAATTCGATCGCGAAGAAGCTCGGACATCTGACCGGTAAAGAAGTGCGGAGTTATTTTTTGCACGTGAAGGGCCCGGAGTTGCTCAATAAGTATGTCGGCGAGTCCGAACGGCAGGTCCGTGAAGTCTTCAAGAAGGCGAAGGAACGGGCGGAGGACGGTAATCCCGTCATCGTGTTCTTCGACGAAATGGACGCGCTTTTCAGAACACGAGGCACCGGGATCTCTTCCGATATCGAATCGACGATCGTGCCGCAGTTTCTCTCGGAAATCGACGGCATGGAACGGCTCCGCAACGTGATCGTGATCGGAGCCAGTAACCGCCAGGATCTCATCGATCCGGCTGTCCTCCGTGCCGGACGGTTGGATGTGAAGGTCAAGGTGGGTCGCCCCGATGCGGTGGCAGCCAAGGACATTTTCTCGAAGTATCTGAGTATCGACCTTCCGTTTGCCGAGGAAGATTTGAAACACCATGGTGGAGATGCCAAGGCGTTAGTCGCGCAGATGACCGATTTGACGGTCGAGGCGATGTATGCCTCTTCGGAGGAGAATAAGTTTATCGAAGTCACCTATGCGAACGGTGAAAAGGAAGTGCTCTACTTCAAGGATTTTGCGAGCGGCGCGCTGATCGAAGGCATCGTGTCGCGCGCAAAGAAGTTTGCCGTCAAGCGGGCAATCGCGAAGGAAGGCCATGGTCTTCGGTCCGAGGACTTGATCCGCGCGATCCGGGAAGAGTTTAAGGAACATGAAGACTTGCCCAATACGACCAACCCTGACGACTGGGCGAAGATCTCAGGGAAAAAGGGCGAAAAAATCGTGCATCTTCGGACGATCAGTGGAGGCCCAGACGATTCGCGCCAGATCGAAACCGTGACGACAGGGCACTATCTCTAAGACATCACGCCTATGCAGGAATCTACCTCGCTGACGACCCCCCGTGTCTTGGGAACAGAAACAGAGTTCGGCATTGCGTCGCGCGATCCTGCCCTTGCAGACCCCGTGTCCAATTCCATCTCTGTTATCGGGCATTATCCAGGCCTATCAGCTCCTCTGGCCGTATGGGACTATGAAAATGAAAATCCGTTGCTTGATGCGCGTGGATTTGAAGTCGAGGGAGAGCGGGAGCGGCCCAATCCCGAGTACAATCGCCAGTTGAATAAGGTGCTGGCGAATGGGGGCCGTCTCTATGTCGACGGCGCCCATCCTGAATATTCCACGCCCGAGTGCACCAACCCGCGCGAAATCGTGGCGTTCGAGCGAGCCGGCGAGCGAATCCTTGCCCAGTGCCTCGCGCAGATGGTGCGCGCTACAGGACGCGATCATTGTGTGCTGTATAAGAATAATTCGGATGGCAAGGGGAACAGCTACGGGTACCACGAAAATTATCTCATGTCTCGAACGGTTCCCTTCGAGCGTATTGTGAAGGTCTTGGCGCCGTTCTTTGTGACGCGTCCCATTTTCGCCGGAGCAGGTAAGGTCGGTGCAGAGAATCAGACCAGCCCGACGGACTATCAGATCTCACAGCGCGCCGATTTTTTCGAATGCCTTGTCGATCTCAATACGATGGTCAGGCGACCCATCGTCAATTCTCGCGATGAGCCGCATGCGGAGTACGGCAAGTATCGGCGGTTGCACGTCATTGTCGGGGATGCCAACATGGCGGAAGTATCGACCTACCTCAAGGTCGGCACGTTGGCCATCGTGCTGGACCTTCTCGACGCCGGGGCGGATCTGCCACAGTTTGAGTTGGACGACCCGGTTCGAAGCATCAAGCAAGTCTCCCGCGACGTGGGTATGAAGGAGACGCTCAAGCTGACGGGAGGCCGCTCGACAACGGCGGTGGCGATTCAGCGAGCCTACTTGAAGGCCGCCATGGGATATTATGCCTGTCGCGACCTCTCTCAAGTCACGAAAGATATTCTCGTCCGCTGGGAAGACGTGTTAGATAAGTTGGAGCAGGATCCCCGGCTCTTGGTGCGTGAATTGGATTGGGTGGCGAAACGCCAGATGATGGAATCCTATATGGAGCGAAAGGGTTGCGGATGGGGCGATCCCCGGGTGCGTCTGATGGATCTTCAGTATCACGACGTCCGTCCCGACAAGGGCCTCTATTTTACGCTCGAACGCAGTCATCTGATCGAG
Source organism: uncultured Nitrospira sp. (assembly GCA_964626135.1). GTDB lineage: Bacteria > Nitrospirota > Nitrospiria > Nitrospirales > Nitrospiraceae > Palsa-1315. The sequence continues at coordinate 4,252 of CAZVEZ010000008.1, read as the reverse complement.
CGAATCGTCCAAGAAGTCGAGATCGAGCGAGCGGAGCTCACTCCGCCTCCCGGGACGCGCGCCTATTTTCGAGGACGATGTGTCAGCAAGTTTGCGAAGTCGCTCTATGGAGTCAGCTGGACCTCGGTGCTCTTCGACGTCGGCAATAATCAGGTCAAACGGGTGCCGTTGATGGATCCACTTCGAGGGACGGCCTCACTGACGAGCGACCTCCTGGATCAGGTCGAGACGGTCGACGCATTGCTGGCGAAGCTCATGGCCTGATGAACGAAGATTCTTCACGATTGACACCATGAAATTGCCATTTCTTCCCAACGATGACGGCCCGAGTTTTTTTGACTTTTTGACCCGACACCATCCCGCACTGACTCCGACCGGCCGTAGTGGCTTCTTACAGCCTCAGACCGCGACGGAGCCGATGCGCGGAGCCGGCTCGATGAGTATTCCACAGGCCACTACGGTTCTGGCGATCAAGTATCAACAGGGCGTGGTCATTGCCGGAGATCGTCGAGCGACGGAAGGATTTCAAATCGCCGAGCGCCGGATCGAGAAAGTGTTCAAGATCGACGAATTTTCCGCGATGGCGATCGCCGGCGCCGCCGGTCCCTGTATCGAAATGGCCAAGCTGTTTCAAGTCGAGCTGGAACATTACGAAAAGTTGGAAGGCGTGCAACTGTCTTGTGAGGGGAAGGCCAACAAACTGGGACAGATGGTCAAAGCCAATCTGCCGATGGTCTTTCAAGGGCTCGTGGTCATGCCGCTCTATGTCGGCTTCGATCTGAAGCGTGGTGAAGGCCGCATCTTCAAATACGACCTCGCGGGCGGCCGCTACGAAGAGTCGGATTACCATGCGATAGGATCAGGGGGGAAGGATGCGCGCAATACGATGCGGGAGCATTTTCTCAAAGCCTTGGCAGAGACGGACGCGCTGAAATTGGCCCTACTGGCTCTGTACAATGCGGCTGACGACGATGTCGGCACTGGAGGGCCCGATCTCGTGAGGGGCATTTACCCCACGGCGAAAATTGTAAATGTGGCCGGCATCACCGATGTCTCCGACCAGCACATTCGTGACATCTATGACGGGTTGATCGCGACCCGTCGCTCCAGGGGAAATTAACCATGCCGATGCCCTATTACGTCTCGCCCGAGCAGATGATGCAGGACAAGGCGGAGTATGCCAAAAAAGGCATCGCCAAAGGCCGCTCCATCATCGCCATCGAATATATGGACGGGATTCTTCTCGTCGCGGAAAATCCCAGCGTCTCGCTGTATAAAATCTCCGAGATCTATGACAACATCGCCTTTGCGGGAGCCGGCAAATACAGCGAGTTTGAAAATCTCCGAAAGGCCGGCATCAGACACGCGGATCTCAAGGGGTTTATGTACAGCCGGGAAGATGTGACGGCGCGCTCTCTCGCGAACGGATATTCTCAAAGCCTCGGTACGATTTTCAGCCAGGATTTGAAACCGCTGGAGGTGGAAATCCTGGTCGTGCAGGTGGGGCACAATGGCCAGGCCAACGAGATGTATCGTATCTCATTCGACGGGAGCATCATCGACGAGCGCGCCTTTGCGGTAATCGGAGGAAAATCCGAGGCTGTTCAGGCCTTGCTCAAGGAGAAAGGGTTCACGCAGCCTCCGGATCTGAAGATGGCTCTCTCGCTCTGTATCGCCGCCCTCGACCAAATCGGGAATCAGAAACTCTCGCTTGAGAATTTGGAGGTGGCGGTCCTGGATCGTACCCGTGACGGACGACGATTCCGTCGGTTCTCTCCGGCGGATACCAAGCAACTCCTCTCC
>CAZVEZ010000008.1:0-2349 GCA_964626135.1 uncultured Nitrospira sp. | reverse complement strand
GGTTGGTATTCTGTGCGTATACATATGCTGCAACCCATTCCCTTGAGACGGCGGATTTTTGGTTTGGAGAACGAGTATGGTCTCATCTTTTCTCCGAACGGCCGGGTCTATCTACCGATGGAGAAGGTACTGGGGTATATTTTTGAAGGTCTCATTCCGAACAGTTGGCCCTCCAATGCGTTTCTAGTAAACGGAGCCAGGTTTTACCAGGATACGGGCTGCCATCCTGAGTATTCGACCCCCGAGTGCGACAACATTCTCGATCTTGTCATCCATGACAAAGCCGGCGAGCGACTGCTTGAGGCCTGCTTGCCGGCAGCCGAAGAACGATTGCGTGAAGAAGGTCTGTCCGGAGAAATCTACATTTTCAAAAACAATACGGACTCGCTCGGCAATACCTACGGGTGCCATGAAAATTTCCTCATGCGCCGTGACGTGGATTTCTGGAAAGTGACGGAACAGCTCATTCCTTTTTTCGTCACGCGGCAAATTTATAGTGGGGCGGGAAAAGTGCTAAAAGTATCCGGCAAGCCGCAGTACTTCATCTCGCAACGAGCGCAACACATCCACGAGAAGACCTCCTCCTCGACAACCTCCTCGCGCAGTATCATCAATACCAGGGACGAGCCGCATGCCGATGCGGAGCGCTACCGGCGGCTTCACATTATCGTCGGGGATTCCAATATGTCGGAGTTTGTCACGTATTTGAAAGTCGGCACGGCGGCGTTGGTGCTGTCCATGATCGAGGAAGGGTACGCAATCCACGGCATGGAGTTCGAGGATCCCGTCAAAGCTATTCGGGAGATTTCGCGTGATCCCACTTTGAAGCGCAAGATCAAGCTGGACGATGGCCGTCAGATGACGGCGGTTGAAGTGCAGCGGGTCTATCTTGATCGAGCGCAGGAATATCTGGCTCAACATGCGCACGATCCGATTCTCGACGATGTGTGGCAACGATGGGCTATGGTGTTGGATAAGCTTGAAGAGGACCCGATGCAACTTGTCCGCGAGATCGACTGGGTGACCAAGCGTCATCTTATCCAGTCGTATATCGATAAAAAAGGGTGCGGTTGGGACGATGCACGGGTGTTCCTGCTCGATCTTCAATTTCATGACGTCAAACGAACACGCGGGCTGTACTATCTGATGGAGTCCCGTGGGCTGATTGAGCGGGTGGTGGAGGAGGAAGCGGTGCAACGAGCCATGTCGACTCCGCCGCAGACGACGAGGGCGAAGGTGCGTGGCGACTTCATCCGGTTTGCCCGTGCGAAGAATCGCTCCTATACGGTCGACTGGACTTATCTGAAACTCAATGGCTACTGGGAAGAAACAATTCTCTGCATGGATCCCTTCAGCGCTGTGAATCGGCGTGTGGATGAGCTGCTTTCGCAGGTGGCCGGGCTACGGTTCTACCGATGATAACGACGTCGTTCAAACGCATGCCTATCGGGATTTCATGGCTGGACCGGGCGCTGATTGTGTCTCTCGTGTTGCTGTCAAGCGTCTTTCCCGTCGAGTTGTTTTCCAATGCCTCTCCTGCGCCGAAGGGTATCAATGGGCAATACAGCGGAAAACAGGGGCAGGTGCTGGTGGTCAAGGTGACGGGAGAAGAGCAAGCGACGGAGGTAACAGGGGCATTTCTGAGCCGGACGATTCCATTTTTCCGTGAGTTCAGATCGGGGGAGCCGGACGGCTACATCGGCTTGCTTGGAATCGACATGCAGGACGAGCCGGGGACCTATGAGCTTGTCGTCGAAGTGAAGCAGGGTGAAAAGACGAAGTCCTTGAGCTTTAATGTTCTGGTGGCAAAGGAGAAGTTTGCCGTTGAGCATTTGACGTTGCCGAAAGAGAAGGTTGATCTGGACAAGAAAGCCGTAGCGCGTTGGAAAGCCGAGCAGAATCAAGTCAAGCAGGCGCTCGCGGAGAACTCACGCCTGAAATTATGGCGCAGCAATTTTGTGGAGCCGGTGAGCGGCAAGCGCACCGGCATTTTCGGCAGCATGAGGGTCATGAACGGCAAACCGCGCAATCCGCACAATGGAGAAGATATCGGTGCGCCGCTGGGTACCGGTGTCGCCGCGACAAATGACGGGATTGTCCGCATCACGGTCGATCATATTTTCTCTGGAAAAGGTGTCTTCATCGATCACGGCCTGGGGTTCTACACGATGTATTTCCACCTGTCGGAGATTCTGGTCAAAGACGGAGACCTGGTCACAGCGGGACAAATCATCGGCAAGGTGGGAGCGACCGGCCGCGCCACAGGCCCGCATCTCCATTGGGGCGTCAAACTCAACGGCGCCCGGGTCAATCCATATTCGCTGCTCGATCTGCCGTTCAAGAACGGTG
>CAZVEZ010000007.1:0-37795 GCA_964626135.1 uncultured Nitrospira sp. | reverse complement strand
GCTGCGGCCTTGCTGGATAGCCTTTTTGCGTATCCTGTGCGGTGGACTGCTGCTCTCTCAAGTATATAAACCAGTGAAACTCTGGTAGGCCGCAGAGTTTTTCCGCAACCTGCCGGCGGAACGTGGCGGGCGAGAAGATTATCCGACGTCTTCCAGTAATCGCCCGTAGGTGTCGACTGGGACGAAGTCGATCAGCAGCGTCAAGAGATTGCGCCGTTCTGTTTCTCTGACCACGTGATTCTCCTCCATCAGCTCAGCGGCATCCGCATTCACAGCAAGCGGACTCGCTCCTTCTTCAACCAGGCCATGATACCGGCGGCGACGTTCTTGCCATTCATCAAGGTACAAGACCCAGGTGGCTGAACCGACGGGGACGGTTGTGCCCCATCCTGCCTCTATCGTAGCCATGATGAGTTCCGAAAGCGCCGATTGATACTTCTGAGGAATGTGCGCTTCAATGGCGGCGAAGATCCAAAATAGGTTCAATGACAGCACTTCTTTCGTGATCGCCTGAGCCTGCTCGATCGTCGCGTCAATCCCATATTCTTCCAGCTGCTGAACCGTCACGCCGATCGGCATCGCTGCGACCAGAGCGGCTGCGGCTTGTCTTGGCGTCATCGAATTGGAGGACATGCCTCACCTCTCCCTCTTCCTCTTTTTCTTCCACGGTGACAGAATGTACCTTACTGCTTCCGGTAGGCTCAAGTAACTTGTCCCTGCTGATCTCCTGTGCTACAGTCCATCAGTATGTTTCAACCGATCGTCACCACAATTTCACGATGGACCTGCGCCGCTCTTCTGCTGGTGATCTTGGCCGCGGGTGCCATCGTGGCTGCACCATTGGCCCAAGCCGACGAACAGCGTTGGGGATTCAGAAGCGACTTGGGTCTCACGGCCGGAACGGTCAATGACACGGTATTCACCATGGCATTCAGCGGCGATTACTACCTTGATCGGAACTTCTCTATTGGACCGATGATGCAACTCAGTCCGATGGGCGATCTGTTCCAAATCTCCTTCGCCGGAGTCGGCCGCTATTACTTTCGTCTTGATAACCGCATCAATCTGGTGCCCTTGATGGGAATCGGATTCCTCCATGCGGATCTGGACCGCGGGCGCGGCCCTGGAAGAATCGATCGGAGCGACACGAGTTGGTACATCCCTATTGGCGCTTCCCTGGAGTACCAGGCTGCTCACAATCTCGCGTTGTCAACGACGTTGATCGTCAATCTCCACAGCATTGACCTCTCTCCATCGCTTCGAGACAAAGACCACACAAGTGTCGCGCTATTGTTCGGTTTCCGCTTCGGCCCTTAGTCGAACGGCGGTGCCATCGCTTCATTCATAGTCCCTCTTCAAAACTTCTCAACAGCCTGCTGCAAAAAGCATCGGTACGTTGTCCGAGCCCTGCGAACGTGTGTCACCTTGACAGGCTGCAGAAATATTTGAGGATGGTGGATGAGGTCGCGATTAGGCCGCTTTGGCAGGCCGCCAGCGAAGTCCAATGTTCAGCAGCTCTTGCAACAGATCTTTGTAGGAATAGCCCGCTTTCTCGGCCGAATCAGAAAAATCTTCGGCGTGGGCAATCTGCGGATTCGGGTTGGCTTCCAACACATAAACGTGACCCTCTGCGTCCATTCTCACGTCAATCCGTGCATACCCGCTCAGACCGAGCGCGCGATAGACACGCTTCGCCAGATGTTGAATCTCCTCGGCCTTCCCTTCAGGAAGATTCTTGGCTTCGCCTGACCGAATTCCATATTTATCCTGATACGTGCGACTCCATTTGACTCGTTCGGTCGCAATCCGGCGGGCGTCATCCGGGAGCTTGTCCATGATCAACTCCCACACCGGCAGGACATGCACATGTCCGTTCCCCATCACTCCGACATACAATTCACGCCCTTCGATGTACCGTTCGATGAGGGCGCCGGTTCCGACGCTTGTATGGACGAACTCGACTCGCTCCTTGAGTTTGTCGTCATCCTGGACAATGGACGCTTGAGAAATGCCGAGCGACGCTTCTTCGGTCACCGATTTGACGATTAAGGGGAAGGACAGCCATTTGGACCGTTTGACCGTCCGCCCCTGTGGTACGACCATGAAGTCCGGGAACGGAATCCGGTGGAACGAGAACAGCTTTTTCGAGAGGACTTTGTCGCGCGCCAGCATCAACCCACGCGGGTTACAGCCGGTATAGGGCACGTGCAGCAGTTCAAGATACGACACGACGTTTTGGTCGTATACCGCTACCCCGTCGAACTCCTCAAGCAGATTGAAGGCGATGTGCGGCTTCCAATCTTCTATAGCCGAACGCAGCACCCCCAGATCGCTCTTGACCCCCAGCGGCTTGACGTCATGTCCGAGCGTGCGAAGCGTAGAGACCACATCGTATTCCGTCTTCCACTCGACGCCGCTCACATCCTGCCCGTTGAGTGAATCCGGGGGCACTAGATCTTCGTGCATCAAGACAAGGATACGGAGTCGTTTCATAGCGCCACCTTGTGCCGTCCGCTACGCAGATAGTTCATTGTGTGCACGGTCAATAAAATCGTGAAGTCCAACTTTGCTTGATCCTCCGCGAGCGGCAATCGGAGATGGAGTTGCCGGCATCGTTGGATCATGTCTTCGAGCACTTGATCGATCGTATATTGATATTCGCCGGTCCAGGCGGCAACTTTTCGTCGCACCTCTTTTCGAAAGCGGTTCAAGAAGATGGCAGCGCTCGGCTTATCGGCATGGACAGGAGCGTCGGAAAACAGGCGCTTCAAGTCCGGATCGTACAATGATGGCCATTCAGTCCCATAGTGTGTGCGTTTACGCGCATAATGCTCGCGCAGGGTCTTCTTCAGTTCAGACAGCGGATCGACCTCCTCGTGCGTCACCACCTTGGGCGGCACTGCGACCAGTCCCGCCATCAGCCCATCGATATACTGCAGCTTCTTGAGCACCGGCCAGCCCTTGTAGCGATCGGCCCAGGCCAATTCGGGTGTGAGCCACACCGCGAAGGTCTCGGCGAAGTCTTCATCCGGATGACTTTGCGCGTACCACACATCAAGATGCCGCACGAAGCTCCGACTATAGGGCCGAGGACTATAGTATTTGGGATAGGGGTCGGACGAGCGCCCAAAGACGTATTGCCGACGGCGGAGGCGTCGAAGACGATACGCATTTTCTATGGCATGTCCGGCCTCATGCCTCAGAATTCGCATACACCATTCCGGCGTCCCGCCCTCGACCTCAAGCATCTGGTCCATTTCAAGTTTTTCGAGTCGTGGATGGGCCAGATAAAACGGCACGGCAATCCCCGGCACACCGTCCGGAGTAAACCATTCGTTGGACAACCAGCAATGGGGACGGAATAGGAGCTGCCTGGCTTCAAGTTCGGTATACAGTTGTTGGATTTGTCCTGACAAGAATGCCCCGCCGAGCGTGACGCCGAGTTGGTTCATGGGAAGGTCCAGAAGTTTCTCGTTCGACCACGAAACCCACTCCGGTTCCTGATCATGGCTGCCAGACGCTGTCATTCCCTGTGTGTGTAATCGTTGCATCGCTACTTCATTCTGCGAAATCAATCTCAAGAGGTGCTGTGGAAAATATAGCATGTGCCTCAGCATTCTCCCGATTGAGGAGGCCTTTCCGTTCACTGCCGCCTCTAGGTGGAGAAAAAATGTCCGATCGAGTCCAAGAATGAACCGTCGCGGACAATCTGTGTCGAAACATGGGTTAACGAAGGCGAGGAAGAAGGGTTGGTGCCGTGGCCCAGATGCGATCGATCACCGAACACACATAGGCGCCAGCCCGCTCAAGGTCGGTCTCCCAATCCGGCATCACTTCGTGCAGATCAAGAATCGGCTGATCGTGACCGAGACAGATTTGATTAAACAGGGGGACATCTCGTCCGAATTGTTCCTGGATGAAGAGCTGGTGGTTTCGTCCCATCGCAATGACAAGGTCGGCACCTTCGACCAGTTCCTTGGTCAGGTGTCGTGGGACGTGTGTCGTTGGATCCGTACCCTTTTCGCACAACCGGGCCTGAACCCATGCATGCATGGTCTGTGGCTTGGCATCGATCCCGGCCGAACCGACCACGCACGACCTACCGGGGCCTAGACGAGACTTGAGTGCATACTCCGCTGTCACACTCCGGAAAATGTTACCCGAGCACACGAATAGCACTGACTGAACGTACCTGCCGGGGCGATTCTCATCCTTCCTCATAATACCTCCGGTTGAAGATCGACAGTCGCACGGCTGAGCGCGTAGAATGCCAGCCCATGTCACATCCGGCAAATTCATCACGTGTATCGCTCAAACTGGATGACGCAACGGAGCAGTTGCAGACCAAACTGCTTCGCCTCGTTGGAGAAACCATTGGCGAGTACGGACTCATTGAGGATGGCGACAAGATCATGGTCTGCTTATCGGGCGGGAAAGACAGCTATGCGCTGCTCGACGTGTTGCTGGTCTTGCAACGTCGTGCTCCGATCCGCTTCGACCTTGTCGCCGTGAACTTGGATCAAAAGCAACCCGGATTTCCTGCCCACGTACTTCCCGACTATCTTTCAGATATAGGTGTCTCGTTCCACATCGAGGAACGAGACACCTATTCAATCGTCAAGCGACTGATTCCAGAAGGGCAGACGACCTGTTCCCTCTGCTCCCGGCTCCGTCGCGGCATCCTGTATCGCGTCGCCACGGAATTGGGCGCGACCAAGATCGCCTTGGGTCACCACCGCGATGACATTGTTGAAACCCTGCTCTTGAACTTGCTTTATACCGGCAAGCTTAAAACCATGCCTCCAAAACTACGCTCGAAAGACGGACGGCATGTGGTCATTCGTCCGCTATCCACCGTGCGAGAACGCGATCTTGAGCGATATGCAGAACTTCGCGCGTTTCCCATTATTCCCTGCGATCTTTGCGGCTCGCAAGAGGATCTCAAGCGGAAACAGGTGAAGGAGTTCTTGCGCGAATGGGAGCACCGATCGCCTGGCTGTACAAACAGCATGTTCGCCGCCCTGTCGAATGTAGCGCCGGCCCTTCTCCTGGACCGACAGCTGTTTGATTTCGTGGGTCTGCGCGCCTCTCACCAGGGGGAGGGGCAGGAAGACGCCTGGCTTGACCAAGACCTTTCTCCAATCTCATGAGGCTCACAGCTGTTCCGCATGGGAATGAGTTCACCAGCATCCAACGAACGCCCTGATAGAGGCGTCCGACTCGTCCACCTCTGGCGAGTCCGCCATTGCATTGAATTCCCGATCTCGCTATACAAGGCCTGCTTCTTTAGACGGCAGGTTGTGGTCCGTGACACAGAATCCTGACTTTAAGACAGTTGCCGAGCAACTGGTCCAGACAGCCCGCTGGGCGTCTCGTATGGGCTGGGCTCCAGCGACCAGCACAAATTACAGTGTGCGGTTACCGGATGATTTCGCCCCCGCTTATTGTGCCATTACGAGTTCGGGAGTGGACAAAGGCGCGATTGACGTCGAACACATCCTCGCCGTCGACCAACAGGGCAGGCCTATCGATGCAGACGAACTGCAACCTTCAGCCGAAACTCCCCTTCATCTGCTGCTCTATCGCACGATGGGAGCCGGAGCAGTCTTTCACACACACTCGCTTTCTGCCACGTTGCTCTCGCAACTGGCGCGCGATGAAGGGCACATACTGCTCTCCGGCTGGGAATTGCTGAAAGGATTGAGCGGCGTCAGGACGCACGAAGTGGAAATCTCCCTGCCGGTCTTCCCAAACTCACAGGATATGCAGGCATTGTCCGCGCACGTGGAACAGGCTCTTTCGAAAGAGCGATCCTGCTATGGATTTTTACTGGCAGGACACGGCCTCTATGCGTGGGGTAAGGATTTACCCGAAACGAAACGCCATCTCGAGGTCTTCGAATACCTTCTCCAATGCCAACGAGAGGTCATACGTCATGGCTACTCTGCGAATACCCGATAAGAGCATCACGCTATGTGATCCTTCCGCCATCCGGCAATTTCTCGGCATGCGAGGCATCGTCCATGAACGATGGTCCGCGGATAGAGATCTACCGCTCGATGCCACGAACGAGCACATCCTCGCAGCCTACGACTATCTCCTCAAGCCGTTCATGGAACAACGCGGGTACCAGACGAAGGATGTGATACGTGTGGATGCACACACACCGAATCTGGAAGGAATTCGTGAAAAATTCATCCGGGAACACACGCATAGCGAAGATGAAGTGCGTGTCTTTGTTGAAGGCCAAGGCTTTTTTTGGTTCCACAAGGAAGAACACGACGATGAGGTTTTTGCCCTATTGTGCGAGCAAGGTGATCTTATCTCTGTCCCATCCAACACAAGGCACTGGTTCGACTTAGGCGATCCCCCAAAGGTGCGGGCGATTCGTCTCTTCACCGACCAGGCCGGCTGGGTCCCTCACTATACGAATTCCGGAATCGATCAACGGTATCGCTGGTAGATGCCGCATGATCCGATACATTCTCATGGACATCGAAGGCACACTCATTTCAGTGGCCTTTGTCCGGGAGACTCTCTTCCCCTTCGCAAAAGATCGACTCGCGCCCTTCCTCCATGAGCGACGCCAGGACCCCAATGTGCTCCAATGGACCGCGGTATGTCAGGATGTCATTGAGCACGAAACAGGCTCACGTCCTGCGTACGAAGACCTGCCTGTCTTGCTGACCGGCTGGATCAATCAAGACCGGAAAACGGCCGGCCTCAAAGCGCTGCAAGGAATGATCTGGGAGGAGGGCTATCGACAGGGAGCATTTGCGCCGGAACTGTATGGCGATGTCTTGCCGGCACTGACACAATGGCGGGCTTGCGGCATCCGTTTGGGAATCTACTCGTCTGGTTCGGAGCACGCACAGCGGCTCCTCTTTGCCCATACCAATGTCGGGGATATCACATCGATGTTCGAGCACTTTTTCGATACCCGTGTCGGCGAGAAACAGGCCGCATCCAGCTATCGTGCGATTAGCGAGCAGATCGACTTGCCGCCCCGTCACATTCTCTTTCTTTCGGACGCGGAACATGAACTGGATGCTGCCGCGTTGGCAGGATTCAGCGTTATCCACATCGCACGGCCTGGAACCGATGCGAGCATCCGTCATCCCACACATCCCGATCTCGCGCACCTTCTCCACGAGTGATACACCTTCCTCACGATGAACTATTAGGATATATGAATGGAAACAGGGCGAGGTTACGTCTTCAATTTCGATGCAAATTGCTTGCGGAACTTGGTCACTTTTGGTCCGACCACAGCTGTACAGTAGCCCTGGAAGGGATTCCGCACAAAATACTCCTGATGATAGGGCTCGGCTTCGTACCAGGTGCCGGCAGGAGTGATTTCTGTCACGATCGGGTTCGCATAGCGTTTCTCTGTTGTCATGCCTGCGATCACATCCTCGGCAATCTGCTTCTGTTCAGATTCATGGTAGAAAATTGCCGACCGGTATTGAGTCCCGACGTCATGACCCTGCCGATTGAGCGTCGTAGGATCGTGGATGACAAAGTAGACTTCAAGCAATTCTCGATAGCTGACGACGGTGGGATCGAATGTGATACGGACTGCTTCTGCGTGACCAGTCCTACCGCTACATACGGCTTCATACGTCGGATGATCTGTCTGACCACCAATATAGCCGGACTCGACTGCTGCAACACCTTTCATCTGATCGTAGACCGCTTCGAGACACCAAAAGCAACCGCCGGCTACGGTCGCAACACTGAATCCCGTCTGTGCTGGAGATGCTGTGTGTTCCATCGTGCCGATCTCAGATTGCGCAGGCTGACAATGAGTTCTCGAAGGCTTGATGTTCTTTCCGTTCGTACGACTGCCTTATACCATACGGCGCGATAGGCTGCGAACAGATCCGTCGACGAGTCGAGAACTTCTCGCACTTCACTGTACGTGGGGAAGATCAAATAGACTGAAGCAGAAGAAGGAAAGAGGAATGAAAAGGGCTACGCGTCAAGTTCTTCGTTGAGATTGGCAATGACTTGATACAGTTTTTCCGCCTCCTCCGGCCGAATCTTTGTGAACTGGATTCCAAATGTCCCGGCCTTGATCCACCGCACTTGGGCTTCGTCGATCCGTAAAGGCCAGTCAAGCCCGGGGACATAAATGCGGCACTCAAACGCATCCCCCACGGTAACCGGCAAATCCGCTTCGATCTTACAACCGCCGGTAGAGAGGTCCAGCGTTCGACCCTGGCCTTCTCGTTGCTCGCCTGAAAAGGTGCTTCTGAATTGTGATGTAAAGCGTGGCTGTTTCCGCTGCTCCGGAAGAGGCTCTTCTTTGATCATCCGAGGCGAATCATGCCTCATACTTGAATCCCGCTGATTTCTTAAGAAAGCCATCGTGTTTCACGCCTAATCAAATAAGGAACCCCGGTCTCTCATGAGAGGTGCCGGGGATTCCTCGGAAACCGGACGTCGCTACTTCTTCATATTCAACAATACGTGTCCGCGACGATTCTGCTGATAGCAGGATTCATGAGAATCCGTGCAGAAAGGACGCGCCTTGCCGTACGACACAATTGCCAACTGTTTGGGACCCACACCCGACTCGATCAGATAGCTGCGTGCAGCTTTGGCGCGCTTTTCCCCCAAGACGACATTGTAGTCGGCCGTGCCTCGTTCGTCTGCATGACCCTCAACCTTCATCAGAGCACGAGGATGATCCTTCAGCCATTGCGCATCGTGGTTCAATGCCTCCATTCCTGCATCTGAAAGCGTCCACTGATCATAGCCAAAGAACACATCCAGCAAGCCGGCTTCAATGGCCGCTTTTTCCTCTTTGGTTATTTCCGCACGCTGACGGGCAGTCATCCCGGAGGAGGAGACCGATGCGATATCGCCGCCTTTCGCCAACCGCTCTTCGGATGGATTTTTGGAAAAACCACTTAACGCTCCCCCTGAACCATCTGTTTGTGTAGACCCTGCTCCTGTCTCTCCATCGGACTGCAGCCATTTCATGCTACAACCCTGACCAGCCAATAGGACAAGTCCTATTGCTGCCACGACAGCTGTTTTCAAAGGACTTCTGATCATGATTGTTCCCCCATCGTTGGAATAATATTTCGCCAATGTAGATCAAATATAGCACCTGTATAAAAACATGAGATCGGCCTGCAACCCACTACCATTTCACTTGTATTGTCAGGTGGTTAGATGTGATTCCTGGAAACAGAAATAAGAGGCAGGAGAGCCGGTATACCACTATCAGCAACCGTAAATGAGCGGACAAGAGGAGAAACAGATTAGAATTGGGTCGGTTTGCGATCGGTCCACCGAGCCGGCCGCATCACAGTACTTAATGCTGCAACCGCACAGATGAAAGTCAACATGGCCAAGCCCACCATCAGAAAAAACCCCGCCCGGACGTCATGGAGGCCTACAAGATTCATGGTGCGTCCCTCCTCTTGCTACCTATTGCTACCTATACTCCTATCCACTTAGCCATCCACAAGAACAGACCCAAGGTGCTGTGGGATCCTGCTTCATCAACCAACGTCCACAACGGGGACAATGCCTCGTCCAGGCCTGCCGCTGCTCACGTTGTACAAGGCTTCCGACAGAATACCTCTTATGATCTTGCCTATAGCATAACACCATTCAGGCACCCCATCCTTCTACTCTGGGGGCAAGAATACTACCGGAGATGCCAGGAATCTATGCAGCTTTGGTGGGGGGAGGATCCTCTCGAAGGAGCTGGGGAAACGGCGCTAACCTACTGATACTTCACAAAATGGCGTGGTGCGCCCGGAGGGACTTGAACCCCCAACCCTCGGATCCGAAGTCCGATGCTCTATCCAATTGAGCTACGGGCGCACAGGGCCATTTCAAACACTTTGAGCGAGACCTTGTCAAGGACGAGACGGCGCACAGCCTTTTCCTGAGATGACAGGGACAACGATTGGGCACGATCATAGAAGCGTGAGTAGTATTTCAACCAGCTGATTGACCGATCGATCATCGGTCGCAATCGTATGATCGGCCGCGGCTCGGTATTTCGGCGTCCGCTCCCGCAATACATTCTCAACTTCATCGACGAACGACTGAGTCCCAGTCAACGATGGGCGCTGATTATCACCGCCAATCCGTTTCGCGATCGTCTCAACGGATGCCGTCAGCCAAAATACGGTGCCATTCTTCTTGATCGCCTCAACATTTTTCTCACGGAGGATGGCCCCTCCGCCGGTATCGATGACAAGCTGGTCCCGACCGGAAAGTTCGCCGCAGATATCGGACTCCAGATCGCGAAAGTATTCCCATCCCTCTTGGGCAACGATCTCAGGAATCGCGCGCTGCGCACGTCTGACGATCTCTGCATCGGTTGACACCAACTCACGCCCCAATCGCGCTGCAAGCAGACTACCCACCGAACTTTTTCCGGTCCCCCGATAGCCTATCAACACAATATTCATGAGAAACGAGATTCCAGAACGGCGCGCATCACATCGACCGGAGCAGTCTGATTGGTCCACAACTCAAACTGCTCTGCGGCTTGATGAAGGAACATCTCAAGCCCGGGGATTGTGCGACAACCTGCCGCCTTAGCATCCTTCAGCAGCCGGGTATCTCGAGGATTGTAAACAATGTCCATGACCGTCAGCCCTCCGTGGAGCAATGTTGCCGGCACAGAGGTCTCCTGCACTTTGGGCGACATACCGATCGGGGTGCAATGGATCAGAACATGAGTATCCGGAAGAACCTTTTGCAACGTGCTCTCGTCAAGAGATGATTCCTGCACGGCTACCCCCGTCTTTGACCGGAGATCTCCTGCCAAAGCCATACGTTCTCGGTCATCAATTCCGAGTAGGGTCAAGCGACCGATCTCAGCCTTTGTCCCAAGTGCGAACGCAATGGCGCGAGCGGCGCCTCCGGACCCGAGCATGACCACATGACGCCCGCTTAAATCCACTGCGCCCTCACGAAGCGCGCGCAAGGCGCCGGTGCCATCAGTGTTATACCCAGTGAGGGCCCCGCCCGCAGCCACGATGGTATTGACCGCTCCAATATTGCGCGCAGTCGGCTCGACAACGTCAAGAAACGGAAGGGACGTGACCTTGTGAGGGATCGTCACGCTGGCGCCGCGAAAGTTTCCCAGAGCGCGAAGACCCTTGATGGCATCGCCGATCGCTTCCACGCGGAACGCCAGATACACAAAGTTTAGCCCAAGTTTCTGAAATGCAGCATTGTGAATTGCGGGCGAGAGCGAATGTTCGACTGGATTGCCGATGACACCGCAGAACTGAGTTTGGGGAGTGATATCCATAAACTTGAAACGCTGCCACTGCTGTTTCGTGTTGTGACCAACTGACTGGCATCCGTTGCCGCAAGGCAAACATCTCCATCCTACGGAGAGGCCTGATCACGAGATAGTCATCCCCCCATCGATAGGGAATGTCCCCCCTGTGACCCAGGCCGCCTCGTCGGACGCCAGATAGAGAACCATACTCGCTACCTCTTCTGGTTTCCCGGCTCGACGGAGAGGATAGTGCGACAGAATTGCGTCCAGCTGTTCGGCGTTATCCATGAGTGGAGCAGCCATTGGTGTATCGATGAGTCCGGGATTAACCACGTTGCAGCGAATGCCCTCCTTGGCATAGTCAACCGCGAGCGCTCTGGTCAAGGCATCGAGCGCCCCCTTGGAGGACGCATAGGCAGACAATGTGGGAAGCCCAACCAGGCTCGCGATGGAAGAGATATTGATGATTGCGCCCTTTGCCTGCTTTAACATCTGCGGCAGGACGGCTCGTGTCATGCGAAATACTCCGGTCAGGTTGACGTCAATGATGCGCGCCCACGTTGCATCGTCGATCTCGTGCAGGCGCTTCCCGAAGTCCCCTACTCCGGCATTATTGACGAGGATATCGAGCCGCCCGAACTGTTGCACTGTCTGCCGCGCTATCCGCTGGACGTGGGATTCATCCGTGACCGATCCAGCAACGGCAAAGACCTTGCCGTGCTCCTTCACAATGTCATTCACAACCCGGTCCAGCTCCTCCTGCCGTCTTCCCGTGATCACGACAGAAGCTCCTTCACGCGCAAAGGCTTTCGCGATTGCCTCACCAATACCGGCGTTCCCTCCTGTGACGACCGCAACCTTTCCGCTTAACCGGTTCATCATGCATGATCCTTCCGGTCTTCATCTCCATCAGTGGCCGCGCCTACAGACTCAGCAGCTTGAGTTGCGGGCCACAAGCCCGATTCGATTTTTCTGGCTACTGTGATGAATCCTGAATGTGCAATCATTCGATGATCAGGCCGTACGCTGCGCCCCTGAATCGACCACGTTCTCAGCAACGTTTCAAATGTTTCAACCATACCAAAGACTGTCGCTCGCGCCAAAGCCTCTACCGTCTGCACCACTTGAGGGACAGTGGGAACAAAGCTCAAATATATCCCGCCAGTGCGGAGAATCTGTGCGGCATGAGGTACCACCTGCCAAGGCTCAGGAAGATCGAGGACGAGACGATCGAAGGGCAGACCATCGTCGAGCAGACTGATCCCTTCGTAGGCGTTCCGACGAAGCGGAATGAGATTCGGCACCGGGCCCATGTACCGTTCAATGTTCATCATGGCTGTTCGCGCAAAATCCTCTCGGGCTTCGTACGTCACCACCAAGCCACGCGGACCCACTGCGCGCAAGAGAGCCATCGTCAACGCTCCGGAGCCGGTTCCCGCTTCAAACACGCGTGCGCCAGGATAGACATCCGCCCACATGGGAATCAGCGCAAGATCCTTCGGATACAGCACCTGCGCGCCGCGCGGCATTTTCAGCACATAGTCACCGAATGTCGGCTTAAGCGCCAACATGGTCTTGTCGCCTGAGAGGGTGACAAGAGAACCGTCTGGCCTTCCGATGATATCGTCATGGGCAATTTTGTGCCCACTCAATTGGTAGAGGTCTCCTGCTTTCAGGGTCAGAGCATACTGCCGCCCTTTCTTGTCGACTAGGTGGATACGTTCGCCTGACTGAAAGTGTGACATCGGGGCTCATTCTAGAAGCGCTGCGCCAAGTATTCAATAAGACATCAACCACGATGACAGAATTCTTGACCCTGCGAGCGTCAGGCGAAGGGCCGTCATGCTGAAGGCTCAATCAAGGCCTCTCGTCGCTTCACCCATGCGACTGGTGAGAACAATTCGATTCCCGTCGCATTGCAATTGAGCCATATCGAGACGCTCGTCGAGATCGCAGAGGAAAATAACGTTGCCACGATCTTCCCATTCCCATCGACGCGATCCCCTCTTTCTGAAAAAGAGTTGACCCAGAAGTAGATGTGGCATTTGAGCCTCTTGCCTGACCGATTCCCCGACACACCTGCGGCAAGGTTGCCTCACTCTTTCTCACATCTCCTCATTAGAACACTTTAATGGTGCTGTTTTTTCTAGGTGATCGCCATACGCCGTTCTTAACAAACAATCCAGCACGAAATTTGCTGCGTAAAGAGATAACAGCGCGGCCCAGCATTACAGAGCCTAGAATGAATCGTTTAGCAGATTGCTGCCTCTCATATGAGTAGGAGAAAGAACGGGAGCCTGTTGAGGCCACGGCCATGCAGAGCACTACACCGGGCAGTCATAGGAGGGGCGACGACATGAAAAAGAATCTATTCACAACCCCCGAACCGGAAGAACTCGTCACAATTCCAAAGTATGTTGATGCGGACGATCCCGAAGCAAGCGACCTCTTGGATGTGATCGGCCGAGATACGTCCGAAGAGGAGCAACCCGAGGAGCCTACGAAGGAGACCGCACGGACTGTTGTGAACGGCAGCCCTTTCATGCTGGAGTCACTCTATTTTCGCTCCTTCGGTGAACGCGCTCTGCTGACCAGAGAAGAAGAAGTCGAACTGGCGAAGAAGATCGATGAAGGAACGAGCACCATTCGAAAGGCCTTACGGCACGCCGTACGAGTCGTCTCCCGGCTCAAACGTTCGGATTCCATGCTTGAGGCGCAACATACACTTCAGATGGTCAGAGGCTTGAGCGGGCTCTCGGCTACCGCCATCGACAGCGCCGAGCAGCGTCTCACCGCGATGATCAATCAGGGAACAGGGCAGCAGAAACTTCCGCTTGCCGCGACAAAACAGCTCAAGGAATGGTTGGTCACTCTACGCTCCGCTCGGATCATACTCGAACGGGCCAAGGACGAATTGGTGCGCTGCAACCTGCGGCTTGTCGTGGACGTCGCAAAACATTACACAGGCCGTGGCCTGACGCTGCTCGATCTCGTGCAAGAAGGAAATATCGGGCTGATGAAAGCGGCCGAGCGCTATCAATACCGCAAAGGATTCAAGTTCAGCACCTATGCAACCTGGTGGATCCGTCAAGGCATCACGCGCGCGCTGGCGGATCAATCACGGACCATTCGCATTCCGGTTCACCAAACTGAAGCCTCGCACCGTATCCTCCGCGTAACCAGACGACTCGGGCAACAGCTGGGCCGCCCAGCTCGACTCGAAGAGGTCGCGCAGGTGCTACGAATGAGACCGGAGCGACTCCACGAAACCGTGCAGGCCTTTCAAGAGCCCGTCGCTCTGGAAAAGCCGGTGGGCGACGGAAGCACGGAATTCGGGGAACTGCTTCCCGACCTACAAGCCGTTCCACCCGATGCCCATGTGCATCGGACGGAAATGTCGCACCAGCTCGAACGCATTCTCGGTACGCTCACACCCCGAGAGCAAACCGTCATTCGGTTGCGCTTCGGTATCGGCTACGATCAAGCCTGCACGCTGGAGCAGGTAGGGCAAAGCCTCTCGGTGACAAGGGAACGGATTCGTCAAATCGAAGCGAAGGCGCTGAAGAAACTGAAGACCCCCCAGGTGAAGGAAATGTTTTCAGCCATCCAGTAAGCTACAGACTCATGAACAGAAAGGAGGTGAGGATTGTCCTCGCCTCCTTTCTGATGCTTCAGCTTTTCCCCTGAAAGCACTTGTGCGACAATGGGACCAACTCGAATAGAGGAGGCCCATGATGCGCGTCGGCATAACAGGGAGAAATTCCATCATCCTTCGCTTTATACGACTTCACAGCTTCTCCTGGTTCGACATTGGAAGCCCCGTGATGGTCTCCCCCTGGAGAGCTGTCCACGGTAAAGTCTTCAGAAATCGTGACATCATGGCTGCTGTGGGCCAACATGAGATGAGCAATCTCAAAGATCTTTCGCACTCTCTCCGACCATCCGAAGGTCGATGGGTCTGGCAACTGACCATCCGAAGAAAGACCTTCCAGTCCACGATCTCACCTCAGAATCCACCGATGCCGAAGGCTGTCTCATGAGCCTTTCAGACGAATCATACTTGGGTCACAATTGTCTAGAACCGGGAAGTGAGCCGCTTCCGACGCCTACCCTATGTGCGGGTACACTCGCCCGGTTTTCGCAACCGATCCCCTATGCCCAAGCATGGATACTTCAGAAACAGCTGCAGAAGGAACGGATTGCGGAAAAACGAGGGGATGTCTTACTGCTTCTTGAGCACACGCCGGTGTATACCCTGGGCCGGACCACCCAAGCGGTACATTGGGACTGCGGGGAAGAAGCCCTCCGTCGGACGGGCGCCGACCTCCAGTCCGTAGACAGAGGCGGTTCGATTACCTACCATGGACCTGGGCAGATCATAGGCTATCCCATTCTCAAGCTGTCGCATTATTGCTCAGGGCCGAAACAGTATGTACGGAAGTTGGAGGAGGTCTTGATCCAGACCCTCTGGCGATGGGGGATTGAAGGTTATCGCATCGAGAGGAGGCCTGGTGTCTGGGTACGCAGCAATCGTGCTGATGCGAAGATTGCTGCAATCGGAGTCCGAATCGATCATGGAGTCACGATTCATGGTTTTGCGCTCAATGTCGATCTGGACCTTACCCCTTTTTCACATATCATGCCCTGCGGTCTGGCCCAGTGCCACATCACATCCATAGCTGAGGTACGGCAATCCCCCGTATCATCTACGGTTGTTGCACAACAGATAGAACAGGAATTCGCACGAATATTCAATATGCAATGGGTACGTCTCCCGTTCGACGTCATAAAGCAGGAACACCCTGATTTTCATCTCCCGTCACTGCCCGAGCTGCACACCTAACCAAAGGAAAAGGAATACCCCATGCACGAACTCGATACACCGACGTTTCGACTTGCGGTTGCGCAGTTCGATCAAGCAGCGGAGGCCATGGAGCTTGATCCCAACTTACGAGAACGCCTAAAAAATCCTCAACGGTCTTTGATTGTCAGCGTGCCTGTTCGACGAGATGACGGCCGAGTCGAGGTCTATACCGGCTATCGTGTACAGCACGATTCGTCCCGAGGCCCCTCAAAGGGCGGGATTCGCTATCATGCGGACGTGAATCTTGGGGAGGTTGCAGCACTCGCCATGTGGATGACATGGAAATGCGCGTTGGCCGACCTGCCCTATGGCGGAGCCAAGGGTGGCATCGCGATCGCCCCAAAACAATTATCACGACCAGAACTCCAACGATTGACCAGGCGCTATGCAGCGGAAATATTTCCATTGATCGGGCCAGAAAAGGACGTGCCAGCCCCGGACGTCGGCACAGACGCCCAGGTGATGGCCTGGATTATGGATACGTACAGTCAGCAAGTGGGGTATGCAGTGCCGGGTGTCGTCACAGGCAAACCTTTATCTATTGGAGGAAGTCTCGGACGTGAGGAAGCCACCGGCCGTGGAGTGGTCTACGTCACCATGGAAGCGCTCCGCCACCTCAAGCTCGATATTCGGAATACCACTGTGGCCATACAGGGGTTTGGTAATGTCGGGGCCCACACAGCTCGCATCATGCAGGAGTGTGGCGCACGCGTGATCGCGGTGAGTGACGTGAACGGCGGCATCCATAATTCCAGCGGGTTGGACATTCCGGAGCTGCTCACACGCTACAAAACCAAAGGCCAGCTCCTCCGTGATACCAAACTGGGTGACTGGCTCTCCAATGACGAATTGCTCCAACTCGACTGTACCGTCCTGGTTCCCGCCGCGCTCTCCGAGCAGATTACTAAACACAATGCCGCGAAACTGCGGTGTCGGATTCTGGCCGAAGGAGCGAACGGCCCGACAACTCTCGATGCCGATCGCATTCTGGAGGATCAGGGAGTCTTTATTATCCCAGACATCCTGGCTAATTCCGGCGGCGTGATCGTATCCTACTTCGAGTGGGTACAGGATGTGCAGCGCTTTTTCTGGAAAGCGAAGGACATTCAAGAACGCCTGCAGGACATTCTGACTTCCGCCTTCCATCGGACATTAGAGTTTTCCGTTTCCAAGAAAACTTCCATGCGTATGGCCGCCTTGATGAGCGGGATCGACAAAGTCGCTCAAGCCCATCTCCATCGCGGGCTTTATCCATAGCTTCACACACGATGCGAGGAACGATCGCGCACGGTTGATCCCTTGACGGTGGAAGGCATGATCGCCTCAGAAGCCTTCCTGTCGATTGAAACACACTCATGGCATAAACCGGCAATTCATTGGGGTGGCGACAGGGAGAACCACAACGACCGATTTTATGGACCTGCTCTCTCCACGCTTGCGATCCTCTTAGTCTCTGCGCTAGGGTAGACTGGCTTGAACTCCGGCACGCGGAATCGAAGGGGATTTCAAAATGGGCCGAGATGCCGTGATGTCCCTCTGGGAAGCTCACAAGGAAGAGCGATGGCCTCACGTGGGTAGCCAACATGAGGGACCACTGATGACACTGGATACGGTGATCAGTGGATGCGTGGTGTACTATCTCGATAGCCCTGAAGGTCTTGATGCTCAACGGATAGGGATCCTCGAAGATTGTGTCGCCGACTTGGATAGCCTCACCGATGAGCTTGAAGAAGGCTGTCTCCCCTACTTTCGACGGCTCCGGCATCTGGGAGCCCTTCTCATCACTACACATCACAATATCTAGCCTCTCCTTTTGAACACAGAGAGGGAACGGATCGTTCCAACCATCACTTCATCGCGTCACAGACTTTGACAATATACTCTGTCATAGGGTCTCTTTAGTAACGTTGATGTCCGAGTTAATCGACACCAGGATATTGCCGTGAAGGAACTCTGTACTCTCTGTCGATTGCCCATCACTCAGCTTCTCGCCCACCCAAAGCATAGTTATCACTGCCACATGACGACTGGATAATGGGAGGGGGGGGGAGCTGATTTCAAATACGCGATCAACCGTTCCTTGCAAGTTCTCAGACCATTCGATAAAATGTGCATACACTGCATTGGCCCCGCCAATTGTGCCAAAAATATTTCACACCGTACATCTCTCAGAGCCCATGGATAAGGAAGAGTTGATGAAATATATACTGCGAGTCGTCACAGTAGTGTGCCTTGTGATGACCGGAGTCGGTGCATGGGTGTCGCCCGGGTATGGCGAGCCCTATGAATTGAGCAAGAACGATGTGATGGACCCCAAGGCCCTAAAGAGTTCTGAGATTTCACTGTTTGGAGTCAAATTGGGAGACTCTGAAGCCAACGCCTTGGACTCTCTAGTGAATGAAAAAATTCCCGGTGTGAAGGTGGAGCAGGAAGGCTTGTTTATCTTTTTGCTCGACCAACGTAAACCAACCGGTCCCATGGCTGGTGTTCGCATCCAGGACGGCAGGGTTGATCTGATCTTTATCAACAATCGATTTTCCTATAAAACTCGCGGCATCTTTCGCAACGTGCTGAATAGCGAAAGCTCTGATGACGTGCGGAAACTCTTAGGGCAGGAAGATTACGGTGATGAAAACGTGATGGGCGCAATACTGGGTTACGATAAACAGGGGTTTGTCATCAACTATCTGGGGAAAGATGTCAACGTTGAGTTTTCCCCGATTCGGTAGCGACACGGACCGCATGCTCCGCGCCAATATACGCCTGCCTGGTTATATCAAGATCTTACACTTCTTCCCGATTACCACTTGAAATCATTGCCCTAAGGTCTCTAGGCCCACGTCGTGTGCTCGGGGGAGTAGAACTGGAGGGTATAGATACCACTCCAAGCTTCGACAGTCTTCTCGCTTCCGGCCACGTGCGTACCGACGTGATGAGAATAGAGAATGTCAGTGCGAAACTTGAGCCGCCTGCAACCCGTATGTAATGAGGTTTTTTGCGGTATTCCAACGACGCTTAGAATTGAGGATCACAAGGAGAAGATCGCTCCCGTTCTGAGAGACTTTGGCAATGAGGCACCGCCCGGCTTTGGAGGTGAATCCGGTCTTGATTCCTTCGATGCCGGGAATGCGTCCCAGTAGTCTATTTGTATTATGTAGGGTATACGTACGATGACCCCTGACTGGCGTGATGATCGCACGTTCCTCACGGACCAACTGCCGGAAGATCGGCTGATCGAGAGCAATAACACTCAATGCGGCAAGATCTTCTGCCGTCGAGTAGTGGTCCGGGTTATCGAACCCGCAGCCATTTTTGAAATGCGTATCCGCCAACCCGAGGGTCTCAGCCTTGTCATTCATGAACGTCACAAACTGTGCTTCGTCACCCCCCACGTGTTCCACCGCCGCAAGACAGGCATCGTTTGCAGACATGATCAACATAGCCTTCAACAGATCTTCCAGCTTAAAAACCTGTCCAGCCTTCAGGCGTAAATGCGTCTTATGCGCCCGGGCAGCATTGGGACTTATCGTGACAAGATCCTCCAAGTTGCCCCGTTCCAGAATAACCAGGGCCGACATGATTTTTGTAAGACTGGCTGGGGACATGCGCTTCTCGGCATCGTGTTGATACAATACACGCCCGCTCTTCAATTCCTTGAGGAGAATGCCATGAGCTGGAGCGATGCGCCACGGAGGGGACTGTTGCGATGCCATCGAGGATCGGACCTTTACAGGATGAGCGGCTATGCTCTTCGCAGTGGCAATGGATGGAATGATAGTCGCGGCACAGATCAAGAGGAGACTGATGAGCACCCCGGCAGCGCGGACGAGAAATAATCGCTGCCGGAGCTTCTTGCGATCTCTTGTCATCATAAACCTGTGACTCCTAAATCAGAGTGTATAGGACTCTCGCACCTTTCCTCCGCGAAACCCGCTGTCAATGACTTTGTGGAAAAAACGGAGCAGATCGGCAAGGTCGATCCAGAACCCACAATTTAAACAGCGGGCATAGAGTCGCCGGTTCACCAGCGTATAGTGACGCTCGACCATCATGAAGCCCTTGCATCTCAAGCAATGCATCGACACGCCTGTCCTCAATCTCCGTATCTACGGAGACGATTCATCACCAATGCCAAACAATGGGCCAGGAGCCCTCCGACAAAATCGTGGTGCCAAATGAACGGTGTCCGCTAGCCCCACTGCCGGAAGGGGCACCGTCAAACAAGTCGCGCACGCCCCCTGTACCATCAACACAGAGAGGGTGAGCAGTGCGCCAATAGAAAACCACCATCGAGATATTCTTGCGGTGCCCTTAACGCAGAGCGCCAAGGGTCTGAAAGCAGCGCCCAATGGCCACTCTAGCCGAGGGTCCATAGACTGTCAAGAAGACAGTTATTGACTCACGCGACTTCGAGCTAGACATCAAATGAGCCTCACGGAGGGGTCACAACAGCGGGCACCGCCGCTTTCAATCCTCGATGGAGAAAAACGGAGACACTTCCATTGCCATTGTCAGCCGTGACGAGTCCAGGCTCTTCAGCCTCCTTGGTTGTGACACGGAATACTGCAAGGGCAAAGGGACCTGGCTTTGTCCGATAGTTTCTCGGCGGATATTCGAAGGTCCCATCGTCACGACCGAACAGAATGGAGAGATCGCTCGACTGAAGATTAACAATCGCCACATCGGTTCGATGGTCTCCGTTGAAGTCACGGGCGAGCCCGAAATTCGGTCCTGCATCGGCACCGGAATCGCGCCCTGGCTGGAATGTCCCATTACCGTTACCGAGAAAAGTAGTAAAGCTATCCTGCACACCGTTGATCACAAGGAGATCACGGATCTGGTCCTGATTGAAATCCGCAACGCTCACCCCAAGCGGTCGCTTTCCCGTCCGATAGTCGGTGGGAGGGCGGAACGTACCGTCGCCATTTCCCATCCAGATGGAAACGGCATTCAACATCGGTCCTCCATTTGTCACGGCCAAATCGATTTTCCCATCGCCATCCAGGTCAGCCAATGCCACCGATGTGGGTGTATCACCGTATTCGTACTGCGCCCCATGGGTGAACTCCCCTGTGCCGGTTCCCAAGAACACTTTGATTTTGTCGTTGCGCAACGCAACGACAAAATCAGGCACCTGATCCCCATTCAGATCGTCGATGGCAATGGCAATGGGAGTCCGATGCACGGGATAGCGCATCCCTTCTTGAAATTTTCCGTCGGCCCGACCGAAGAGTACAGCCACTTCGTCGGCCCCGGAACAAGCCAAGGCCACGTCGGGATACGGATCGCGGTTGAACATCCCAAGGGCGAGCGAGCGAGGCTCTTTACAGACATTCAGTTCAACTTGATCATGAAAGGTGCCGTCTCCGTTGCCTAAGAGAATTGAAAGGGTATTGCTGCCCATGTTGGTTGTCACCAAATCAGTAAAACCGTCTTGATTGACGTCAGCGGGGGTAACGGTCGTCGGGTTCTTACCCACTTTGTAGCTGGCAAAGTAGTAGAAGACATCTGGCGGAGAGTAGGGGTCTTGTTTGGTACAGCCGCTTGTCGCAAGCAGAAAACAACTGATCACCGCAACCGCAAAACTCCATGCCCTAAATCTACTGTGGCCGCGTGTCCTCCTGATCGCCCACCACTCTCCGATCCAGCTTCCAGCTGCATGGTGATTCGTCAGCATGAACACGCACCCCTCAACCAAGCCTTCCCGTCTAAACGAGTGTGCCAGTATACAGACCGACGCTTTATTCTAGCAATCAAACCAACGCGCAACGATCTCCGCGAACACGCGGTTTTCTCAATCAGGACCTGCGCAACAGACACTTTGTAAACGGGGGAATGTTTGGGGTACAATGTCGGCCTTAGTAAGGAGGACTCCATGAGCAAGATGCTGAAGATTGAATTGTCGATGTATGGAATCGCCGAAATTCTGCATTGGTGTCACGAACGTAACAAGGGCCGCATCCCCGGAGTGGATACTGCAGGCTTCGAGAAGATGAAGGTACTCTTGGCTGAAAAACCGCAGTCAGGTGATTATTTTATTCTCGATCAGTTTTGGAAGAAGCGGGTGACCTTAGAGTTGACTGACGAAGAAGTCACGACAATTGATCGTTGCCTCTACGACATCCCAAATTTCGATAACGAGCCTCTTCCACAGATCCGACATAAATTTTGGCCGCAGGAAGTTGCTGCCCACTAAACAGCAGGGGCCGTCCTCAAACGGCCCCTG
The DNA here is from genome assembly GCA_964626135.1 of uncultured Nitrospira sp. Lineage (GTDB taxonomy): Bacteria > Nitrospirota > Nitrospiria > Nitrospirales > Nitrospiraceae > Palsa-1315. The sequence goes on along the minus strand of CAZVEZ010000007.1, from coordinate 15,442 downwards.
CCTCTACCTTATAACAATTCACGCCCGGCCTACTCGTCCAAGACGTGGCTGAAAGCCGCGCGGAGAACCTGTAGCGTTTTGATGCGAGCTTGCGGGAAGAACTATCAGGCTGGAAGAAGAAACTGCCCTTGCGGGATGCTCAAAAAGTCCAGACTTCTCACCCGCCCAACCCTGGCGCGCCGAAACGCGTCTTCTCCCAAACAAAGCCGCAGTGAGCTATCACTTTAAGGGGTGGGTGGGATTGGTCCCAACTGCGCGCGTCCAACGAGGGCCTTCCGAAGCCGCGCGTTGCGCGAGCAAGGGGATCGTCCCAGCTATCCCCACCCTCTCTTTTTCAGCATCCTGCCGCTAGAGCGTCCCTTCTCCCTTCAGATACCTGCGAAAGCGGTCCATCAAATCGGCACCGAGCGTCCCACCGTCCGGTTTCTTCACGTCCGGATCGGCAAAATGCCCACGGATTTCCTGGAGGCGTTTTTCCGCCTGCTCGTTTCCTTGAAGCCGCTTCGTCTTCGCTAGCGCCGTATCGAACGCCTCAAATGTTAACTCGTTGTACCCGAAAGAGCGAATCCGTTTGACGGCTTTCATCATGGCCTGATTCCGGAACGTCGTCAGATGTTCTGAATCAACTTCTTTGAGCCCAAGTTTCCGAGCCCTTCGCTCAGCGGCTTTCCGGATTCCGCTACGCACAAAATCGGGGGCTGTCTGCAGTCGCTTCCATGCCTCATCGGTCCATGCGACTCGGCCCTGGGGTGCGGCCCACAACTGAAGTAATACCGACTCGTCGATGCGTGTCAGGCCTTGCTCTCTCGCCAAATCTTCGGTATCACGCTTCAACATGTCGGTGACGAATTCCACGGCGATCGGCGGCGACTGTTTCAATTTTTCTTGAAGTTGAGCCAGTGCATCTTCGCTCCACGCCAACGGAGGAGCCGAAGCCTCACGGATGTCGCCCAGCGCTTCCACCTTTTCAAAGAGTTCGATATTCACCTCGAGATGACCCCGCTCTCTGGCAATCTCTTCGGCAATCTGCTTGATCATGTGGCGCATGAATTCCGGAACTGTATTCAGCCGTTCCTTGGCGGCGGCAGTCCAGGGAAGGTGGCCTTGCGTCATCTGATTCGCCGCATCGGCCATACCGGACTCACCCCCCATGCCACCCATCATTTGATTCTTGAACTGATCGAGAAGATCCCCTGTAATCTCCGCGCAACCAAGTTCCCGAGCCTTCTTTTCGGCCAGACGACGAACCATTCCACGCAAAAATATCGGTGCCCGCGCCAGACGATTGGACGCCTCGTCCGTCCAACGGACGTCTATCCCAATCGCGTCGTGAGAGTCCGGTGTGTTCATGATGAGGGTCCTACGATCACTGGTTCAGGAGTTCTTTCAATTCCTTGCCGGCCTTGAAAAACGGGACCTTCTTGGCAGGAACCGCCACAGTCGCGCCGGTCTTGGGATTCCGCCCTTCTTTCATCCGGCGAGCCCGCAGCCGAAAACTACCGAATCCTCGAATTTCTGTCTTATCACCATTCTTCAACGAGTCACGGACACAGTCAAAAATCGTATTGACAACGACTTCTGCCTGCCGCTTCGTCAAGGTTGTGACCTGTTCGGATACGCGCTCGATGATTTGGGCCTTCGTCATATTGGACTCCCCTTTCGTGGTGATGAATCGACCTGTCCGTCGATCCGACCGCGCTAGAACGCCATGAGATACTTGAGACTGACCCCGGAGTACAAATCCAGCTTGGGGAAAAGCACCGGCAATCGTGATTCGATCAACTCCCTGAAGGAAAATCGTCGGCGTGGCTCAATGACTTTCGGTACGCCCTCAATGCCGGCCACATCCGCCGCAAGCTGGATTGCCGCCGCGAGATCGCCTAGTTCGTCCACAAGCTTTGATGCTTTAGCCTGACGTCCTGTGAAGATTCGGCCATCCGCTAAGGCCCGCACAGTCGTCACGTCGAGACCACGCCCTTCTACCACCGCCTCAATGAACTGCTGATGGACATCATCCATGACGGATTGGAGTAACTCGTGTTCTTCATCACTCATCTTCCGGAGCGGCGATCCCACATCCTTGAATCGGCCACTTTTAATCACAATGCCTTCAACCCCGATCTTCTTGAGCAGCCCTTCGACATTGGCCATTTCCATGATCACCCCGATACTCCCGGTTAATGTCCCTGGATTGGCCATGATCCGATCGGTCGCCACCGCAATATAGTACCCCCCTGAGGCTGCCACAGAACCCATTGACGCAATCACCGTCTTATTACTCTTGTTACGTACCTGACGGACCGCATCATGGATTTCTTGCGACGGCACAACCCCGCCGCCGGGGCTGTCGATTCGTAATACAATCGCCTTAATCGAAGGGTTCTCGGCAAACCGCTTCAAGTCGATGATCGTGGATTGCGCATCCAGAATGACACCTTCGATGCGAATCACTCCAACCCGATCCTCCATCGAGATGTCGAAGTCGGGAAAGAACAGATTCATCAGAAAGAGCATGCCCGCCCCGAGGCCAAGCGCCCAGAGCACTTTGCGCACAATTCCTCGCTTGGCCGGTCTTTCTCTTGATTCGTCACTCATAGTCCTGCTCGTTCACAGCGCCGGGGCACGAACGCCTTCGGCTTACATTGTGACTGAGTGCGTCGGACCTACTTGTCGTCCTCGGCTTGACCTCGCTTCCGGTTCTGCTTCGCTGCACGACCCAGGCTTTGGTCCAATGCGCCTTGCGTCGCATGATACTCATCGACCTTTTGACGATCCGAATCCATTTCATGATCCCGCAGACTGAGCGCGATTTTCCGTTCTTCGCGGTCGACCTTGATGATCTTGGCCGTCACTTCATCCATCAGCTTGAACTTCTCTTCAAGCTTAACCTGCTGGTCGAGACCAGCTTCGCTGATGTGAATCAACCCTTCGACTTCTCCGTCCAATTCGACGAAGATACCGAAATCGGCGACCTTGCTGACCTTTCCAACCGCCACATCCCCGACTCCATAGCGACTGGGAATCTCGTCGTCCCATGGATCGCTCTTGAGCTGCTTATACCCGAGCGACAGTCGCTCTTTTTCCTTGTCGATCCGCAATACGACGGCCTCTACCTTTTGCCCCTTCTTGAACAGTTCAGAGGGATGTTTGATATGTTTCGTCCACGACATGTCGGAAATATGAATCAATCCATCGATACCCTCTTCCAGTCCGACGAACGCGCCGAAGTCGGTAAGACTCTTGACCTTCCCTTCAATACGCGTGCCGATGGCGTACTTCCCTTCCACCATATCCCAAGGGTTCGGCGCCGTCTGCTTCATACCGAGTGAGATCTTCCTGCTGGCCGGATCTACATTCAACACCGCCGCTTCAACCTGATCCCCGATGGACACCACGCGTGACGGATGGCGCACCTCATGCGTCCACGACATCACGGAAACATGCACGAGTCCCTCGACGCCGGGTTCAAGTTCGATGAACGCCCCGTAGTCGGTCAGACTCACGACACGACCTCGGACGCGGGTACCGACCGCATACTTGCTGGCCACACCGGTCCAGGGATCGGCGCTCTTCTGTTTCAAGCCGAGTGAAATACGTCCGGTCTCTCGATCGTACTTGAGGACGCTGACCTCCACCTTGTCACCGATGTTGAACATTTCCGACGGATGGCCGACACGGCCCCAGGACATATCCGTGATGTGAAGAAGTCCGTCGATGCCTCCGAGATCGATGAACGCCCCGTAATCCGTGATGTTTTTCACAACACCTTGAATCAATTGTCCTTCCTTCAACGTGGAGAGGGTCGTCTTCCGTTTCGAGTCTCTCGTCTCTTCCAAGAGCACGCGCCTGGACACCACGACGTTACCGCGCCGATGATTGATCTTGATAATCTTGAGCGGGAACGTACGTCCGACCAACCCGTCAAGGTCACGCACCGGATGAAGGTCGATCTGCGATCCAGGGAGAAACGCCTTCACGCCGATATCCACCATCATGCCGCCCTTGATTCTTGCTACAATTTTTCCGTCGATACTTTTGCCGTCATTGAAGAGCTTTTCCAGCTCTTCCCAAATCTTCATCTTGTCGGCTTTTTCTTTAGAGAGAACCAGGTTGCCGTCGGCGTCTTCACACTCTTCGATATAGACTTGAAATCGATCGCCGACTTTGATGTTCTGAAGTTCCTCAGTGGAAAACTGATCATTCGGGATCATGCCTTCGGACTTGTAGCCGATGTCGACAATCACCTTGTCTTTGGTCACGGCGACGACGCAACCTTCCGTAATGGTGCCTTCTTCGAGGTTTTTGAATGTCTCCTCGTAGAGAGCCGCTAACGCCGCTCGGTCTAATTGCTGGTCACTCGATGGAGAAACCGTACTCATGGTGTGAATCCTACTCTTCCGACAGGAGTCGGGTGCTGATGGTTATACACCGGCAATCACTCAGCGTTGCGAAGGCCGGCACGAGACTGCTGGGTCGGAGATTCTACCGCACCCAGGGAGGCAATGCGATCCATCACGGTGCGACTGACTTCCTGATAAAACTGCTTGGACTCTCCCTGCTCCACACTGCGCGGAAACGTGAGGGAATCCCCATAGAGAACGGTCACGGGACGGAAGCGCGGCCACAGGGACCCAGACGGCAGTACGTCGAACGTGCCCTTGAGGTAAGCCGGAACCACGGGGCATCCGGTTCGTTCCACAATCACACCAATTCCTGGTTTGGGAAATTGTAACCGGCCATCCAGACTGCGACTACCCTCTGGAAAGATCACCACCACCTTTCCTTCCTTGATCAGCGCAACTGCCTTACCAAATGCGTCACGGTCCATCCGGCCTGTCCTCAAGGGAATCCATCCTAACCATTGGCAGATGGCCCTAATTCCTGGAACCGGAAAGAGATCACTACGCCCCAAATACCAAGCCCGCCGCCGCATCCCGCAGCCTAAGAGAGGAATATCCAGGTAACTGGCATGATTCGCCGCAACAATGAACCCGCCGGTCTTGGGAACCGCCCCAACGACTCGATAGTGAAAACAGAGCCAACCGACGGTTCGGGCAAGGATCCACAGAATCCCATAAAAAACCGAGCTCACAATCTGGCCGCAATCACAACCATCATCTGGTCCACCACCTCTGCAACGGATAACGTCGAGGTGTCGATGAACCGGGCATCCTCAGCAGGAATCAGCGGGGCGATCGAACGGGAACGGTCTCGTGTGTCGCGCCCCGCGAGGTCGGCTGTCGTCTCTTCAAGCGCTCTGGAATGTCCCGCCGCAACAAGCTCCCGATGTCGGCGTTGGGCCCTGACAGTCGGATCTGCTTCGAGAAAAAATTTCACGTCTGCCTCAGGAAACACGTTTGTCCCCATATCCCGCCCTTCAGCCACCACCGCTCCGCCTTGTCCGATTTGTCGCTGGATGGGTAGCAACCAGGCCCTGACCTCGGGAATGGCCGAAACCACCGATGCTGCAGCCGACACCGCAGGCGTGCGGAGATCGCCGCTCACATCCTTACCATTGACCGACACCGTTGCCGCTCCTTGATGGAACTGCATGTGGAGCGTGAGGGCGGGTAACAACGCGGCGACCGTCTCGGCATCCGACGGGTCTCGGCCGGACTCACTGACCGCCCACGCCACCGCGCGGTACAGGGCTCCCGTATCGAGATACAGATAGCCCAGCCGAGCAGCCAACAGCCGGGCCACTGTGCTCTTACCCACACCAGCCGGACCATCGATCGCAACAATCAGCCGGCGCGCTTGCTTGTCCTCTGCAACACGTCCCACGTTGTGGCCCCGTATTATAGCCGTCACCGGCGTTCAGTCAATAATTCCAAGAGTGTGCGATGAAACGCGGGAAAGGATGTTTCGATGCAAGTCGTCTCATCAATTGTCGTCGGCGCCGAAGCAGTCAAGCCAGCGATGGCCAATGACATCGCCACCCGGTGATCTCCATGGCTGCGGCCGCGCGCGGCGTGCAATCGGCCGTTATCCGCCGTTGTGCCGAGCCCTTGCATGACCATCCCGTCTGGATGTTCTATGATCTGCGCCCCCATCGCGCGCAATTCCGTCGACATCGTCGCAATCCGATCGCTTTCTTTGATCCGTAATTCTTCGGCCCCGGAGATGATCGTCTCACCCTCTGCCACTGCAGCCGCGACGCACAGAATGGGAAATTCGTCTATCGTCTGCGGGATCAAATCCGGCCCGATCGCCACTCCGCGCAGCCGTGCAGATTTCACCCGGATGTCCGCGATCGGTTCTCCTGCTTCTTCTCGCCGATTGAGCAGTTGAATATCAGCACCCATTCTTGTCATCACGTCCAATAAACCCGTCCTGGTAGGGTTGATCCCCACATGTTGAATCGTCACATCCGAGCCGGGGACGATCGTCGCGCCCACGATGAAAAACGCCGCGGCAGAGAAATCACCCGGTACGACCAATTGCGGCACCGCATTCCACCCAACCGACGGTCGTCCGTCAATCAGCAGGGTAGTCCCTTCACGTCGAAGCCCGATACCCAGAAACTGGAACAACCGCTCCGTATGGTCACGCGAAAGACGCGGCTCCGTGATGCGGGTCGTTCCTTCGGCAAACAGAGCGGCGAGCAACAAGGCCGACTTGATTTGCGCGCTCGCCACCGGCGAGTCGTAGGCGATGGCACGGAGATGACTCCCCGTCACGGCTAAGGGCGCAAGTTCACCGCCTTTGCGTCCGGCGATGGTCGCCCCCATTTCACGCAGCGGCTTGACGATCCGTCCCATGGGACGGCGGCGAATTGATTCATCACCGGTCAGGACCGTAAAAAAGTCCTGACCTGCCAGCAGGCCGGTCAGGAGACGAATGCCGGTCCCGGAATTTCCGCAATCAATCGGCCCATCCGGCTCTGTCAACCCCCAAAGTCCCTTGCCATACACACGGAGTTCATCGACAGATTCCTCGATACAAACGCCGAGAGCCTGGAACGCACGCATCGTATTGAGACAATCATCGCCTCGACAATAGTGCGCAACCGTGCTCACCCCGTCGCCCAAGGCAGTGAGGATGATGGCGCGATGAGTGATGGACTTATCGCCTGGGACGGAGATCGTTCCCTGTAACGGCCGGCCCGGTGTGATGGACAAAGACGCCATAAGGGTACTACGCGGACGCTGCGAGTCGTGTAGAGAGCTTCTCGCGCTCCTGTCTGGCTCGTTCAAGCTCCTTTTCAATGCCTGCAGCATCGCCCATTCGAATGAGCTGCTTCAATTGGCTCAGCGAGCGTTCATAGGCCTCAATGAAGGTGACCACATTGTCGCGGTTCCAGAGGAAAATATCCCGCCACATTTCGGGTGAACTGGCCGCAATTCTGGTCGTATCCCGCAGCCCGCCACCCGAATGGCTTGCCAGATCGAGGGAGGGAATCTGTTGATCTCGAATCTCAATCAGGGCACTCACCAAGGCAAAGGCCGCCACATGAGGTAAATGGCTCACCGCTCCGAGAATCTTGTCATGGAGATGGGCCTCCATCGTGAGCACCACCGAGCCGGTTTCCTGCCACATCGTTCGGATCGTTTGAAGCGCCTGCGGGTCCGTCCGGTTCGTCGGAGTGATGATGCAACGCGCTCCCATAAAGAGCTGATCCGATCCAGCCGCGACGCCTGTCTTTTCCTTGCCGGCAATGGGATGGGCTCCGACAAAATGGACACCGGACGGCATGGCTCGCTCAGCCTGTTCAACCAGCGGCCCCTTGACGCTTCCGACATCGGTCACAATCGCGCCTGACTTCAAGCACGCGGCCCACTCGGTCAGATGCCGGTCATACGTGTCGACCGGCGTAGCCAGTACAACCAGGTCGGCATCCCTCACTCCATCTTTGGGGTCGACGACATAGCGATCGATCGCGCCCAATTCCACCGCGGTTTTCAAATTTTCTATACGCCTCCCAACCCCGATGACCCTTGTCGCCAACCCCTTTCGGCGTAGAATCATACCGAGCGAGCCGCCGATCAGCCCCACTCCAATAATCGTGACCTGGGTGAAATGCAGTGCCATTGTTCACGCCGGACCGAGGCCACCCTCAATCCTGAATCCTTCACGCACCGTTGGCCTAATTACAATTCCCGACCGACCGCCACGGCAATCTTTCGCATGTCCTGCATCAATGTCTTGAACTGACTCGGTTTAATGGATTCCTCACCGTCGCACAGCGCACATTCCGGGTTCGAATGGACCTCGATCAGAATGCCGTCGGCGCCCGCCGCCACTGCAGCTTTCGACATCGGCGCCACCAGATTCCACTTGCCGGTGGCATGGCTGGGATCGACAATGACGGGCAAATGCGACAGTTCCTTTAATGTCGGAACCGCGGCGAGATCGAGCGTATTGCGATATTGCGTCTCGAAGGTCCTGATCCCCCGCTCGCACAACATGACGTTCTGGTTCCCGCGAGACATAATGTATTCCGCCGACAGCAGGAATTCCTTGATCGTCGCAGAAAGGCCTCGCTTCAACAGCACCGGTTTGTCGTAGGCTCCAACTTCCTTGAGCAGTTCGAAGTTCTGCATGTTGCGGGCGCCGATTTGGATAATGTCGGCTTTTTCGAGAAATAATTCGATGTCGCGGGTGTCCAGAATCTCGCTGACCACCGGCAGTCCGGTTTGTTTCCTTGCCTCAACCAGATAGTCTAATCCTTCGCGCCCTAACCCCTGAAAGGAATAGGGCGAGGTGCGCGGCTTGTAGGCGCCGCCGCGCAAAATACTCGCTCCAGCCGCCTTGACCTCATGAGCAATACCAACCGTGATTTCGAGCCGTTCGACCGCACAAGGCCCCGCCATGATGATCAGCTTGTTGCCGCCGATCTTTACGCCGCTCACATCGATCATCGTGCCTTCACGCTTAAACTCCCGGCTGACAAGCTTCCAGGGCGCGAGAATCGGCAACACACTTTCAACACCCGGCATGGCCGTGAGCGGTTGGTTATGCAGAATCCGATCGTCGCCGACGACTCCAATGATCGTCCGTTCCTGACCGGTCGAGAGTTGCGACTTCAACCCCAGCTCGCGAAGCCGATCGATAATGTGGTCGACTTCCCGCTCGCTTGCTTCTGGTTTCAATACAATGATCATGTTGTCCTCACCATGCACTCAATGCGACTGGATCACCCGTTTGAGCGCAGCCAAGAATTCCCTGTTTTCTTCTTCCAGACCGATGGTCACTCGAACCATAGGCCCCTCGATGTGACGGACGATGATGCCTTCCCTCAGCAGGGCCTCAAACAGCGCGCGGCCGTCTCGCTCGATATCGACATAGACAAAATTCGCTTCGCTCGGAATCGGCGCAAACCCGAGCGCAGACAATCCCTTCACCAGCTGCTCCATCCCTGCCGCATTCACCGCTCGACTCCGTGCCACATGTTCGTCGTCACCGAGGGCGGCAAGCGCGGCGCGTTGCGCCAGACTATTGGCGTTGAAGGGAGGACGGACTCGGTTCAAAAAATCGGTGATCTCCGCTGTCGCCACGCCATAACCGATTCTCAATCCAGCCAGGCCATAGATTTTCGAAAACGTCCGCAGCACGATCACGTTCCGCCCCTGCCTCACATAGGCCATGGAGTCCGGAAATTCCTGACTCCGGACGTATTCGAAATAGGCTTCGTCGAACACCACAACGACGTGCGATGGAATGCGCGAGAGCAGATGTTCGACTTCATCGGCCGGCACCATCGTTCCGGTTGGGTTATTCGGGTTACAGAGGAACAAGAGCCGTGTCCGGTCGGTGATGGCGTCTGCCATCGCCCGAAGATCGTGTCGCCATCGCTTCAACGGAACGATGACAGGAGTTCCGTGGGTTGCCGTCACTTCCATTTTATAAATGATGAAGGTCTGATCGGCCATTACCGCTTCATCGCCAGGGGCTAAGAATGTCCGGGCCAGCAGGCCCAGGATTTCATCCGACCCATTCCCGAGAATGACCTGATCCGGAGTCACCTTCCAACGATTTGCCAGGGCTTCGCGCAGGCGAAACGCGCCGCCGTCGGGATAGCGATGCAACGTCGCGGCGCCCTCGCTCAACGCAGCGAGCGCCTTCGGAGAGGAGCCCAACGGATTCTCGTTGGATGCCAGTTTAATGACGCGCGCGAGGCCCAGTTCTCGTTGAAGCTCCTCAACCGGCTTCCCGGGAACATAGGGACTCAGTGAGGCAATATCTGGATGGACCTTCAGTGACATGGCGTCAACTATGGGCCGGATAGGATCCGAGGACTTTCATGAACAGACACCGGCCGGTGATTTCTTCAATGGCTTTCTTCACCCGCTCCTCCTGAATATGCCCTTCGATATCGACAAAGAAAATGTATTCCCACGCTTTCCGCCTGGAAGGACGCGATTCAATCTTGGTCAGGCTCAAACCGTGCGAGGCAAACGGCCTGAGGAGATCGTACAGGGCGCCGACTTTGTCTTTCACCGAAAGCATCAATGAAGTTTTATCTTTCCCTGTGCGCTCGGGTGGCTTCTGAGACAGGATGAGAAAGCGGGTCATATTGTTCATATTATCTTCGATACGAGCCTTGATGACCTTCAAACCGTACAACTGGGCCGCCAACTCCGATGCAATTGCAGCGACAAAGGGATTTTCCACACACAGTTCAGCCGCACGTGCGGTACTGGCCACCTCGGACAACGGCACATTGGGCAAGTTCGTTTCCAACCAATTTCGGCATTGGGCAATGGCATGGGAATGAGAATGGACTTTTTTGACCTCCTCCATCACGCCGGACTTCGACATCAAATGATGGTAGACCTCCTGGAGAATTTCACCGTAGATCAAAAGATCGGAATCAATGAACATATCGAGCGTGTGGGTCACCACGCCTTCTGTCGTATTCTCGATCGGAACCACGCCAAAATTCGCTCGTCCCCGCTCAACTTCACTGAATACTTCCTTGATGCTATTGACTGGAAAATATTGAGCCGATGATCCGAATTTTTGCATGCAGGCCATGTGCGTAAACGTCGCCCTAGGACCAAGATAGGCCACCTTCTGAGGGCCCTCGAGAGAGAGGGAGGCGGACATGATTTCTCGATAGACCGGCCGAATTGCCTCCGACGGAAACGGCCCGGTGTTCTGCCCCATGAGGCGCTCGATAATCGCCGCCTCTCGCGCCGGGGTATGCAGATTGGCATCCGCATCCCGCTGTTTCTTGATCTTACCGATCTCGATGACGCTTTTGGACCGCTCATTCAGTAAGCGCAAAATCTCGTCATCGATCCGATCGATTTCTTTCCGGTACTGGGAAAAGTCTCCGGACACAACTCACCCCCTCCTCCCAGCCCATGAAACTCGTCACCTTTCCGTCGGCTGGAACGGCACAAACCAAGTGGGAAATGATACAGGAACCGTTCCTGCCAATGCAAGGAGACCCTTGACGTTTCAGGAACTTGCGTGATGATTCCCGTCTACTCACATCTGCATCAGCAGGGCTGAACGAGGAGCAGATTCATCACGAAAAGAGTGGGGAGGTCGGTCTTTTAAAATGATCGAACGCGCGCTTCGTCGCTTGACGTCCACGACCGGTTCGTTCAAGAAATCCGGCCTGAATCAGATAGGGCTCATGGACGTCTTCGAGGGTGCCTTTATCTTCCTGAACCGCAGCCGCCAGCGATTCCACCCCGACCGGTCCCCCGGAAAATTTGTCGATGATGGTCAAAAGAATCTGACGATCCATCTCATCAAACCCCGCCGTATCGACGCCCAGCCAGGCAAGCGCGTCCTCGGCCACCGTCCGGGTAATTCGTCCTGCTGCCTTGACTTGAGCATAGTCGCGCACCCGCTTAATCAGCCGGTTCACGATGCGAGGGGTTCCTCGCGCACGACCGGCAATTTCTCGGGCTCCCTCGGAATCGATCGGAATTCCGAGTACCCCGGCCGAACGTGTCACAATCGTCTCCAGTTCCGCTGGAGTATAGAACTCCAGCCGATGGACGAGGCCAAATCGGTCCCGCAGCGGGGATGTCAGGGCGCCGGCTCTGGTCGTAGCCCCGACCAACGTAAACCGTGGAAGATCCAATTTCACCGTTCTGGCGGCAGGCCCCTGACCGATCACGAGATCGAGCTGATAGTCCTCCATCGCTGGATAGAGCGCCTCCTCGACAGAGGCAGGGAGTCGGTGAATCTCGTCGATGAACAGGACATCATGCTCTTGAAGATTCGTTAGAATGGCCGCCAAATCGCCGGCGTGGGCCAACACGAGACCGGAGGTCGAACGGAGCGCAGCCCCCATCTCGCGAGCAATGATGTGGGCAATCGTGGTCTTCCCCAATCCGGGAGGGCCATAGAAGATCGCATGATCAAGCGCTTCGTTCCGCTGCCTTGCCGCCTCAATACAGATCCGAAGAGATTCTTTCATCCGGTCCTGGCCAACATACTCCTCCAAAGTCTGTGGACGCAGCGCCGTCTCGATGCTTCGTTCTTCATCCGTGATCTGCGGACTGACAACTCGTTCGGCCATCGTGCGGAAACCCCTCTCGCTCTGAACTTATTGTTTCTCCGGTGTTGGAAGGTATTTAGGAGGAGGAGGCAACGCACCTTGCCCCGGCGCCGACGTACTGCCACAGTCCGGCGGACAGTTTAGACCGCCTTGGGTTGGATCCGGAAGGTTCAGCTCCAGCTTCTCCAGCTGACACTGCGTGAGCCGCCCCCCATCCCGACTTCCACACCGGGACGGCACCGACGAGTTGCCGATTTCACGATAACCCTCCGGACAGGCCCCACAGACAGCCAGCAGATTAGCCCCCAGTGGAACGCACTGAACGAGTGTGGGATCGCCATCCTTGCAAATCTCTTTGGATTCGGTCACGTCCGTGGTCGCATAGCCTTCAGGACAACTGCCGCAAGTTTTGCGAATACTTTTGGGCTCCCCCGGCTCTTCGGCTTGCCCGGGCATGGCCCCAAGTCCGAATAGGAGCACCACAAGTCCGAGGGACACATGCGTTCGGATTATTCGTTGAATGAATCTGATCTCCATCATGACCTGTTACCCCTTTGCCAATTCTTTCAGAGACTCACGAATCATGTCTTTGAGCGCCATGGACTCCGCATTGGACTTCTTCACCTGCTTCAAGGCCTCCTTTGCATCCTGTAAGCGATAACCCAAATTCACAAGCGCCGACAGCGCGTCATCGAAAACCGCATCTTGTCCCAGACCAGACACCTCACCGGCCGATATGAGGCCCGGATGGAGTTTTTCGACTTTATCCTTGAGCTCCAACACAAGACGGCTGGCCGACTTGTGTCCAATCCCAGGAACGGTCGTCAGCTTCTCAACGTCTCCCGACTGAATCGCCGAGACCAGAGCCGGCACTGGAAGAGCCGACAAGACACTGAGCGCCAACTTGGGTCCGACACCGGACACACTGGTCAGCAGCACGAATGCCTCTTTTTCCTGCGACGTCAGAAATCCGAAGAGTTGAATCGCATCTTCGCGGACATGCGTGTGAACGCTCAGCGAAGTGCTGTCGCTGAGATTGGGCAACCCATAGTAGGTGCTGAGAGGAATCAGAACTTCGTAGCCGACCCCATGCACATCGAGGATCAGATGGGTCGGCGCCTTGAAGGCCAATCGGCCTGTCAGTAAGGCGATCATGCGATCTCACGCCGTCGACAGACAAAGTACGGTCAGGCAGCGCAGCTGCCACACACCTTATCCGGCGGCGGCGACTTTCTCCATTACCTCATCGGATATATCAAAGTTTGCATGCACCTTCTGCACATCATCATGCTCGTCCAAGGCTTCCATCAATTTCAGCATTTGCTCGGCCGCCTTCTCTTCCAATCTGATCGTGTTCTGTGGAACAGCCGTGACTTCCGCAAGCACGGTATTGATCTTCGCATCAGTGAGGGCTTTCTTGACCGCTTCAAAGTGGTGTGGATCCGTGACGACCTCGAAGCTTTTCTCTCCGACCTTCACATCATCCGCTCCTGCATCGAGTGCGAGAGACAGCAGCGTATCTTCATCGACGTTGCCCTTCTCGATCGTGAACAGTCCCTTTTTGTGAAACTGCCAAGACACCGCCCCGGCTTCCGCCATATTGCCATGGTTTTTCGTGAGAAGATTACGCAGCTCGGCAACAGTGCGGTTCCTGTTGTCGCTCGTGATTTCCATCAAGATGCCCGTCCCGCCCGGCCCATATCCTTCCAACGTGAACTCTTCATACACCAAGCCGGGCAATTCTCCAGTACCGCGCTGAATGGCTTTTTTCAGCGTATCGCCGGGCATGTTGGCCTCTTTTGCCTTTAAGATAGCCAGCCGAAGCCGTGGATTACCGTCCGGGTCTCCCCCTGAGCGAGCCGCAATCGCCACCTCGCGGATAATTCTGGTAAAGATCTTCCCACGCTTGGCATCCTGAGCGCCTTTATGCCGTTTAACCGTCGCCCAATGACTATGTCCACCCATGCTCGCTCCATGCAGCCGGACTTTGAAAAGCGAGCTGCACACGAACGCTGCGCAACTCGCTGAGACCGCCCGCCCAGCTGACCGGACGGGCCTCAGTGCAATATCCTCTCTATCTTTTCGCCTTATCTACTTACATGAACTTCATAAACTTATCTTTCACGTCGTCCATCACTTGAGCCGTAATGGCCGCCATCCCTCGTTCTTTCGCTACACGCTCAACCTCTTTGCGAGCCATGGGGCGAATGAAGTCCGGAATATTTTCAAGCCGTTTCTCAGCATCAGACGTCCAGGCGATCCCGTTGCTCGAGTCGTTCTTGGAATCATCCATCACTTGCAACGTAATCGTCTGGTACCCCTGCTTGCGAGCAAAGGCCTCCACGCTACTCTGCACCATCGGCTTCACAAATGAGGGGAAGCGGTCGAGTTTTTCCTTCGCATCGGGCGACCAGGTGAACTCCGAGGTCACTGTCCCAACGTCGCCGGGCTTCCCGCTGGAGGTCAGCCCCATTTCAGCGACCATGGCAGAGAAGGGACATCCACTCGTTTTCTCACCAGCCTTGGCAGACGACGCCGTGGCAGTGGAAACAGACGGCACAGCCGCAGTGTGGCTATTCACAGCGGGAGCGGTTTGGCCGTTCCCCGCTAAAGCCCTCAACCCGTCGAGGGATGCGCCAGCTTCAGCACGCGGGGCCAGCTTCAGGCCCAATGCATTCATCATGTTGGTTTCGCCGGCATTGGTCACCATCGAGAACTTCGCGGCGCAGGAGGGGCAGGCAAAAAAGACACCGAGCGAGCCTTCCTCCGGTTTCTCCACCTTCTCGAGATTCATATAGGTTTCGCAATTGAGACAGACAAATTTCATAAAGACTCCTCTGGCATCGGCCCACGGTGGTTAGTACAGCTTTTCGGGCCTCGTCATCCAATTAGCCCATTCATACAGGGTAACCTGGACTTAGAAGGAACTTACGCTATCACATTGATTTTCAAGGAGTCAAACCGATCAGAAGGTGGGGG
>CAZVEZ010000006.1:0-41156 GCA_964626135.1 uncultured Nitrospira sp. | reverse complement strand
TGTCAGCGGTCATTCAATAATCCCCAGATGCGGTCATTGAATTCTCCCCACCCTCTGACAGAAGGAGGAGTGCGATGGGACTTGACGAGGCGGGAGATTCGATGATCATGCACCCCCAGATGGACCAACTGGAGGAGGCACGCATGGTGGATCAGGAGCGCTGGGCCGAGATTCGACGGTTGTTTGACGAGGAGCGGGTGTCGATTTCGGAGATTGGGCGGCGATTGGAGGTGGATCGCAAGACGGTGCGCCGTAGTCTGCGGCAAGCAGTGTGGCGCCCGTACCACCGGGCGGTGGTGGCCGAGACGCTCCTCACCGCCCATGCCGACTTTGTGCGTGACCGTGCCCCGCAGGTCAATTATTCGGCGCGGATTCTGTACCAGGAACTGCGGACCAGCCGCGGGTACACCGGCAGTTATGAGACGGTGAAGCGAAGTGTGGCCCCGCTGCGCGAGGTGCAGCTGCACGCGGCGTGCACACGCCTGCGCTTTGAGACGCCCCCTGGGCAGCAAAGTCAGATTGATTGGGGCCAAGCGACGGTGCCCTTCCGCACCGGGTTCCACGTCGTGCATGTGTTCGTGCTCACGTTGGGCTTCAGCCGACGCGGGTTCTATCATGCCTGTGCGGATGAGCGCCTGGCGCAGTTTCTCGAGGCGCACGAACGCGCCTTTGCGCACTTCAGCGGCCACACCCATGAGCATCTCTATGACCGTCCGCGCACCGTGTGTTATGCGGATGAGACCGGGCGGCGCATCTGGAATCCCACGTTCAAAGCCTTTGCCGACTATTGGGGGTTTGAGCCGCGCGTGTGCCGACCCTACCGGGCACAGACCAAGGGCAAGGTCGAATCGGGCGTCAAGTATGTGAAGCGGAACTTCCTGCCTGGGCGGACGTTTGTCGATGTGGTGGACTTCCAAGCCCAGCTCGACGAATGGAACGCGACGATCGCGGACTGCCGCCTTCATGGCACGACGCACGAGCCACCCATCGAGCGGTTTGCGCGGGAGCGTGGACAGCTGGTGCCCGTGGCGGGGCAGCAGAGCTTCCAGCAGGAGGCGCGCGTCTCGCGGATCGTGGCCGAGGACTATCTCGTCAGCCTGGCAACGAATCGCTACTCGGTGCCCTTTCGCCTGATTGGGCAGCGAGTCGAAGTCCAGCGGCGGGGCGACACGGTGCAGATCTTCCATCGCGATCGGGAGGTCGCCACCCACCCTGTGATACCCGGCCACCATCAGTTCCGCATCCTGCCCGAGCATGGCCCCGGGGCCATCGCACGCACCGCACGCCAGCGCCAGTCGACGCCGCACCGTTCAGAGAGCGCCGCGCGCACCCTGCCCGAGGTCGAGGTCCGCGATCTCGCGTGCTACGAGGCCCTGCTCGGCGCCTCGGACGTCCAGGCGGTGCACTCATGAACCCCACACAACTCGAGCGACTCCGTGACCAGTTGACTCGGCTGCGGCTCCTGAAGATCCGTGAGCGACTCGACGCCCTCTTGCAGGACGCGGCGGCCCAGGACCTCTCGTATGCCGACTTCCTCGACCAGGTGCTGGGCGAAGAAGTCGCCTCCAAGGCCGCGAAGAACATTACGATGCGGACGAGTCTCGCCCGCTTTCCGTTCGTGAAGAGTCTGGAGGCCTTCGACTTCACCTACCAGCCTTCGCTGGATAAAAAGCAGATCCAGCAGTTGGCCTCCTGCCACTTCATCGAGCACGGCGAGAATCTTGTGATCCTGGGACCGCCCGGCGTGGGCAAAAGCCACCTGGCCATCGGGCTGGGGCTCAAGGCGATCGCCTGTGGGTACCGAGTCTTATTTACGACGGCCGCGGCCATGATGGCCACGTTGACCCGGGCACTGACGGAGAATCGGCTGGAGGACAAGCTGAAGCTCTACACGATCCCACGGCTGCTCATCATTGATGAGATCGGGTATCTGCCCATCGATCGCACTGGCGCGAACTTGTTCTTCCAACTCATCTCGCGCCGGTACGAGAAGGGGCCGATGATTCTGACCAGTAATCAGAGTTTCGGAGCCTGGGGCGAGGTGTTTGGCGACCGAGTGCTGGCGACCGCGATCCTGGATCGGGTTCTCCACCACGCCATCACGATCAATATCCGCGGCCATTCCTACCGGCTCAAGGAGAAGCTCAAAGCCGGACTCGTGCGGGTGGACGACGCCTCAACGGCGACCTAACCAGGGTGGGGAATTTTCGATGACCATAACTGGGGAAATTTGGGTGCCCCTTGACAGTGTCAGCAGATTGCGGAGCTTGTGGACCCAACAGCGCTGATGCTCCACGCGGGGATAGTGCGTCTGCAACTCCGCCGCCAACCCAGCACAGCCGTCGGTGACAATCAGCTGCAGCTGTCGGCCTTCGAGGCCTCGCCGATAGAGATCGTGCAACAGGCCCTCCCAAGCCGCCTGACTCTCATCTGTGCTGCGTGTGAAGGCGAGCACGTGCCGCGTGCCATCCACGCGGACACCGTGGCCACTAAGAGCTTGACCCGTTTCTGTCAGCTGAGGCGTCGGACCCGCAGGCTCACTCCATCCAGAAACAGATACCGCCAGTCGTCGGTGAGCCGCGCCTGATGAAACTGCGCCACGGCCTAGTCCAATTCGCGCGTCACCTGGGAGACGGGCTAGACCCTGCCCGGCGCTTCGGTAATCAGTGTGCCGCCCCACCCCACGGCACGCAGGGAGGCCCGCCCGCTGCCGCGTCCGGGCCCCACGCACCCGCAACGTGCCGAGACGGGCCACAAAGTCCTGCTCATAAATCCGTTTCGCGCATCGGTCTGCTCCGGACTTCGTTCATCCTCTCGCACGTCCAGATTGCGATCACGGGCCTCGCTCGACAGCTGGCCGAAGAAGTTTTGCCAACTCTGCCGGGTGTGCAGGGTGGGGCCTCCCCAGAACTGTTTCCGGACATCGGACGTGAAGTGTTGCCACTGCTCGGTTCACGGTGCTCGCGTCATCAATGGGTGCACGCCTCCTTCCGTGGAGAAGGGGGTGTGCCGTCGACAGCGACCTAGCTTACACCCTTCGTCTTTCACACAGAGAAGACTATATCACCGGTCGGCTTGACAAATTTAGGATGATTCTGCTTGAATTGTGCGCCCGCCATCGGCAGAGTCCTTGCGCTGTAGGCTGCATGCACTCTCCTCCGTGGGTACGACATGCCCCCTTCACAGGATCCGTTTTATGCGGGACTCGGGCAAGCAGTCCGGATCGCAACCGATTTGCTCGCTGCGCTGATTGTCGGAGGGGGGTTGGGTTGGGTGTGTGACACCTACCTCTTCGCCTCCACACCGTGGGGGATGGTCGGAGGGCTAGTGTTGGGGGTCGTGGCCGGAGTCAGGAATGCATACCGGTCGGCTCAACGATGGCCGAAGACATAACGTAGTGTAATTGTAAGGTACGGAAACGCAATGGAAGAAAGTCCGCTTCATCCATTCGAGCTTCATAACTGGATTCCGATCTCGCTCGGAGGATTGGATATTTCCATTAATAAAGCTGTGGTCATGATGTGGGTTGTCGTGTCCCTGGTGACGGTGTTCATGCTCATGGCAGGATCGGCACGCAAGCTGGTGCCCGGCAAGCTGCAAAGCATGGGCGAGATACTGGTCGAGTTCATTCGCGGCATCATTATGGATACGATGGGCAAGGATGGGATGCGATTTTTCCCCCTCATTGCCACACTATTTTTATTCATTCTCTTCTGTAATCTTATCGGGTTGATCCCCGGCAGCTATACCGTGACGAGTCAGATTGTCGTGACGGCCGTGTTCTCCTGCCTGGTGTATGGGCTCAGCCTAGTCATGGGATTTTTGTTGCATGGGGTCAAGTTCCTGGGCATTCTTGTTCCCCCCGGTACACCAGGGTGGCTGTTGCCTTTGATGATACCGATCGAGTTGATCAGTCAATTGGCGCGGCCCATTTCACTGGCTGTTCGGTTGTTTGCCAATATGACGGCGGGGCACGTCATTCTCGGGGTCCTGTTCGGCCTGTCAATCAGCGGCGGATTGTTAATCGGGTGGTTGCCCTTTGCCTTTACGGTCGCGATGAATGGGTTGGAAGTCGGTATCGCGTTCATTCAAGCCTATATTTTTACCGTGTTGACCTGCGTCTATTTGGGGGACGCATTCCATTTGCACGGCCATGATGAGCACGCGCATTAGCACGTGTGAGTTCAGACAAAGGAGGAGTAGGACATAATGGATTCAGCAGCAGCAGCATTGTTGGGCATGGGGTTAGCTGCGGCAGGGTTTGCCGGAGCCGGTGTAGGGATCGGCTACATCTTCGGAAAGATGATTGAAGCGGTGGCGCGGCAGCCGGAAGCGGAAGCTCGCGTCGGAAAGTATATGTGGATCGGCTTCGCGCTGGTGGAAGCCATCGCGCTGTACGGTCTGGTCATTGCTTTCATCATCATGGGCCTCC
The DNA here is from genome assembly GCA_964626135.1 of uncultured Nitrospira sp. Lineage (GTDB taxonomy): Bacteria > Nitrospirota > Nitrospiria > Nitrospirales > Nitrospiraceae > Palsa-1315. The sequence goes on along the minus strand of CAZVEZ010000006.1, from coordinate 36,724 downwards.
GAAAATAGGAGCAGGCTTAGGTCTGGGTAAAGGCCGAGGGACGGAGCGTTCCTCTGAGCCTCACTCTCAGCCTTTCTGATGTGAACTATGCCACAGTTTGAATCTGACTTTTTTTCTTCCTTGATTTTTTGGGAAGTGCTGTCGTTCGCGATTCTCTTGTTCGTCCTCTACAAGTTTGCCTTCCCCGGCATCTTGAGCGCCTTGGAGGAACGGGAAAAGAAAATCAAGGACAGTCTTGATCAAGCCGAGCGTCATCGGTCAGAGGCCGAACGGAAACTCAAGGAGTACGAGGCCAAGCTGAACGCCGCCGCGAAGGAGGCGGAAGGAGTCCTTGCCGCCGCCAAGGAACGAGCGCAGCGGCTCATGGAGGAGAATGAGCAGCGGTTGACGGCCGAAGCTGAACGGATTAAGGGCGACGCGACACGTGAAATCGATCATGAGCGTCGCAAGGCGATTCACGATATTCGTTCCCAAACAACCGAGTTGGCCCTGATGGTTGCAGAAAAAGTGGTGCAACGAAGTCTGACTGAGGCGGACCACCGAAAGTTTGCTGACGAGGCGCTCGACACGCTGTCAAAATCCTACCAACGATAGTACGCAGACCAGGCGGAGTCAGCCTAGGCTGACTCCGCCTGGTCTGTAGCCTTCCAAGTCCACACAGACAAAGCGAAATCCTGTTTCGCGGAGGCGGGTGCTGATGCGCGCGCGCAAGTCTGGTTGATTCAGCCGAACAAAATCTTCAGCTCCGACTTCAATGCGCGCCAGTTCTCCGTGCTCTCGCACACGCACATGGCGAAACCTCTCAGCCCGCAGAATGGCTTCAGCCTGCTCTACACGACAGAGACTTTCGATGGTGATCGGTGTGCCGCGAGGGATTCTTGAAGACAGACAGGCGGCTGCCGGTTTATCCCAATTTGAGAGTCCCAAAGTCTTGGCGAGTGTCCGTACGTCGGACTTTGAGAGAGAGGCTTCGACCAAGGGACTTCGAACTCTCCACTCGCGTGCCGCTTTGATTCCTGGTCGATCGTCTCCGAGATCATCGAGGTTCGTCCCGTCCACAATCCACCGGCTTGCGCGCGGTTTGCGAAGTCCGTCCAGCAATTGATAGAGATCGGTCCTACAATGGAAGCAGCGGGTTGCATCGTTCTGAACAAAGGCCGGAATATTGAGTTGATCGGTGTGGACCAGTTCATGCCGTGCGCCGATCTCTGAGGCAACCTGCTTTGCGCCGCCGAGTTCAATCGCGGGAAACGTCGGAGAGACAGCCGTCACGGCCAGCGCATGTTCACCGAGCTGTTCATGGGCGACTTTTAGGACGATGGTGCTGTCGATCCCGCCTGAGAAGGCGACAAGGACGGATTGCATGTCCGAGATCACCCGGCGGAGTGCCGTGAGTTTACTGTCGAGGGTGTCGGTCATCATGAATTCCTGCCTCTAGCAGGATGCTGAACGAGTCCGCCAGCGGCGTTCTCGTTCTGCTCAGAACTCGATATACCGAATCGTATGCTTCGCCTCTTCGCTCACTGCGACCTTGCCGGACGGCCTTTTGAGTATCCTGCATAGGTGTCCTCCTGTGCAGGATCTTATAGGGGTGCGACTTGGTCGCCTAGTGCTTGACCTTCGCTTTGGCAATATTGCCGACCACCACCAAGGTGTATCGTTTGGGGTCCAGATATTGTTTGGCCACGCGCTGTACGTCTTCTTTCGTGACCCGGTCTATCCATTTTTGATAATCCGAAAAATATTCGAATCCCAGGCCATAGAATTCCACTTGGGCAAGGACATTTGCGAGTTTCGCGGTGGAATCAAAGCGCAATGGGAAGCTGCCGACTAAGTATGATTTGGCCTCCGCCAACTCCTGGTCGGACACGGGTGCGTCGCGGATGGATTTGATTTCTGACAGGACGCCGTTGATGGCTTGATTTGTCGTCTCCGTCTTGGTTTGGAGGTTGACCCAGAACGAACCGGATAACTGTCGGGCATCGAAGTGGCTCATGATCCCGTACGCCAATCCCTGCTTGTCGCGAATTGAATCCATCAAGCGGGAGGAAAACCCACCAGCGCCCAAGATGTAATTCATAACCGTGATCGAGTAAAAGTCCGGATGAGTGCGCGAGATACCCCCATGTCCAAGCACAATGGTGGATTGAGTGAGATCTTTCTCGATGAGCTGGACCGTTCTCCGTTCGACCGGCGAGGGAGATTTTATGTTCCGTGTCGGCGCCGCGCCTTTTTTCCAGGCTCCAAAATGAGCCTGTGTCAGTGCGGTAGCTTGCTCAACCGTGATATCGCCGACGATGGTCAGAATGATCTGGGAAGGGGAATATTCTCGCCCATAGAAGGATTGTACCTCGGCCAGAGTGATTTTGTGGAGTGTTTCCTCTGTTCCATTGACGGGCCAACGGTAGGGGTGTCCGTGGAAGACAAGCTGATTGAACGCCTTCATGGCGATATGGCCGGGGTCATCGTTGTCGCTTGCCATTTCTCCAAGAAGTTGCATGCGAATCCGTTCGAACTCCTGCTTAGAAAACGCAGGTCGTTGCAACATATCCGCGAGTAGAGTAAAGCCGAGATCGACGTTTTTCTTGAGTACGCGGGCGGAAGCGGTAGTGAAATCCTCTGAGGCTTTGGATTCCAGGGCTCCGCCGACGAAATCGATTTGCTCTGCCAGCTGTTTTGATGTGCGCGTAGTTGTTCCTTCGTCCAGGAGACTGGCAACAAGGTTTGCAAGTCCTGCTTTATCGGGAGGATCCTGCGCAGAGCCGGTTTTGATCAGCGCGTGGATCTCAACAATGGGGAGGGAATGTTGCTCAAGAACAAGCACCGTCATACCGTTTGCGGCCACAAATTTCGTCGGTGCGATTTCTGCCGCCCCACCGGGACTGCTTTCTAATAGGAAGGCGCAGCAGCCTATCACAATGGTCAGGAGCGCCTGTCGTCGAAGCGTGAGCAACAATCCTCTTCCTGTAGGCATGTGCGTACGGCCTTATCTGTTATGCGGCAGCGAGGGCGCGTCTGGTTGTTTGGAGGGCATGGGAATCAATGTGCCGACGGTTCGATTGTCTTCCGTCAAGTATTGGCGGGCGACACGCTGAATGTCCTTAATCGTCACCGCTCGAATTCGTTCGACAAACTGGTCGATTTTCCGCCATCCAGCACCGACGGATTCAGCCTGTCCAAGCAACATCGCATGCCGGAAATTAGAGTCTTGTTCGAAGATATGGGTGGCTTCGACCTGATTCTTTGCTCGTTGAAGTTCTTGCTCTGACGGCGGATCGGTCTGCAGTCGTTTGATCTCCCGATGAAGGGCTTCTTCGACGATCTCCGGCTTCTGGCCCGGGCTCACGAGGGCATAGAAGTAGAAAAGCCCCGGATCAGTTTGGAGCAGGCTGTATTCTGCTCCAACGGCGAGCGATGATTTTTGTTCATACACGAGACTCTGATAGAGGCGCGAACTCTTCCCATGCGAAAGAATTGAGTCCAGAATGTCGAGCGCGTATGAATCTTCGCTCGTAAAATTCGGCACGCGATAACCCATCATGACGAAAGGGACTTGCGCATCTCGCTTGAGGAGGAAGCGGCGTTCACCTTTTTGTTCTGGCTCCACAGTGACGATCGGCTTAGGCTCCGGCCCTCGTGGAATTGGTTCGAATAGAGATTTAATTATGGGAAGCAGGCGGTCGGCTTTAATGTCGCCTACCACGACGAGGGTCGCATTATTGGGCGAATAATACGTGTCGTAGTGCCGTTGAAGGTCATCCAGGGTCATCGCATCCAGGTCGCTGAACCAGCCGATCACCGGCCAATGGTATGGATGGCTGAGATAGGCCTGGGCAAAGAGTGTCTCGACGAGCGCACCTTGTGGATCGTCCTCTGTACGAAGTCGTCGTTCCTCCTTCACGACCTCTCGCTCTGTTGTCAACTCATTCATATCAAGCGCGAGCCCCTGCATGCGATCAGCTTCGAGTTCCAGTGCCAGTTCGACACGGTCAGCTGCAAGATTTTCGAAGTAGGCGGTGAAGTCTTGGCTGGTGAAGGCGTTGTCTGTCCCGCCGTTCTTGCGAATGAGACGGGAAAAAGTCCCTTTGGGGTATTTGGCGGTGCCCTTGAACATCATGTGTTCAAGCATGTGGGATAAACCTGCACGGCCCATGACTTCGTTGCGTGATCCGACTTTATACCAGACTTGAACTGTGGCAACCGGAGCTTTGGGAACCTCCGCTAACAGCACTTTCATCCCGTTGGACAGGATGAACTCCTGAGGTTCTATTGCGTCGGCGGGCAATGCGCAAGCAAGAAAGAGACTGCTCGCGGCAATCAACCGGGAAATGTGCTTGAAGTGTCGAGGATAAAGCCAGATCATGATTGGGCGGTGCGCACACCACATGCTAGCAACGGGATTCGATTTGTGTCAAGGCATGTGCTGCATATTCCGGTGGAAGATTGCCCAATTGGCCGCAGGCGCCGAGGACGTCGCGCCCCCGACTCTTACGGACGAACACGTCGAGGCCTGCCTGTCGCACGATGGCTTGAAAGGCTGAAAGGTCGCCTTCCGATGGGCGTCGAAAGAGGCTTCCGGGGAATTCATTGAAGGGAATGAGATTAATTTTGCATGTGATCCCGCGGACAAGCCTGGTGAGCCGGCGAGCATCGTCGGCGTGATCGTTCACCCCGGCCAGCAGCACGTACTCGAAGGTGAGTCGTCGGGTCGGCGGTAAGGGGTAACGGCGGCAGACCGCGAGTAATGTTTTGAGCGAGGCGATACCATTGACGGCCGGCATCAGGCTGGCGCGCTGTTCGTCCGTTGTGGCATTCAGCGAAATGGCGAGATTGACGCCGAGCGGTGCGACATCTTTCAATCGTGCCGCGAGACCTGCAGTTGAGACGGTGATGCGTCTAGGCGACCATCCGAGCCCCCACGGTTTGTTGGTGAGTCGTCGAATAGCATCTGATAAGGCTTCCATGTTGGCTAAGGGCTCGCCCATCCCCATAAAGACGAGATTGGTGATCCGTTCACCGGAATCGAGGTGATCTTGGGCAATCAGCACCTGCTCCATGATTTCATGTGATTTCAAATTGCGTTTTAACCCCATCGTGCCGGTCAGGCAAAATCCACAGTCCAGGGTACAGCCGATCTGCGTCGATACGCAGAGGGTGAGGCGATCTTTCTCGGGAATCAGCACCGTTTCGACGGCAAGTCCATCGTGGAGCGTGAGTACGAATTTTCTGGTGTGATCGATCGAATGGAATACTGTGCAGCCTGTGGCGCGAGAAATCGTTGCCAGTGAAGCCAGCGCGGCCCGCTCCGCTTGACCGAGATCCGTCATCTGGTTGATGTCTTTGGCTCGACGTTGATAGAGCCAGCGCAAGATCTGACCGGTGCGATAGCGGGGCCATCCGAATTGCTGCACGAGCCGTCCCATCCCTTCTTCATCAAGGGCCAGGAGGTTCGTGAGAGCGGTGTGTGATGGGAGGACGTTCTTTTGGTGCCGCATGAAGGCAGCCTATCACAGCCTCAAAAAGTGGAACAAGGTACAAGACTCATGCGGCTTCGCTGGCAACAAGGGAAGCACACTGCTATATATGGTATAGATCGAGAAGGAGATGACGGATGCGCAACTATTCCTATCAATCTGCCGCACGAAATCTGCTTCTCGCCACATTTATTGGCCTCTGTGGGTTCACGCTGTTCTCCGATCGATCGTCTGCCGATTCTTCCTTCCCGACGATGTTGAGTGACAGCGAAGCTTGTGAGACGGCAGAGGAATGTTTTCAGGCTGCCGCACTGCCGAAGGAGCGGCTCGGCAACGCTCTTGATAAAGAGCAAGTCTTGTCGCTCAAGTTGAGTCGGTTGCAAAGGCTGATGGAACGGTTCCCTGCCACGCTCTGGGCTAAGCGAGCCGGCTTGCTGTCCGGAGTGTTGCTCCTGGAACGGGATCCTGCCGTGGCGATTCAATTTCTCCGAACCTCGCAACGAGACCTCCCGGTTTTGGATGATTATGTACGACTATGGACCGGGGAGGCGTTGCTGAATCTCAGTGACGCCAAGCAGGCGGCGGATATGTTCGAAAGCATTCCGCAGGCTGTGCCGGACTCGTATCTGCTGCCTAAGGCCGCGTATCGAGCAGGGGAGGCATGGTATCAAGCGTCGAGTTGTCCGGAAGCGACGGCGTGGTTTGCAAAAGCGGTGGAATTGAATGACAAGGATCCAGGGACTCCCCAGGCATTTCTTCGGCGAGCCGCCTGCCAGCTGCGGGATAGCAATCCACAGGCAGGTCGAGAGACCTTGATGCAGCTCTGGATCCGGTTTGCATACAGCGCAGAAGCGAAAGAAGCTGAGGCGCTACTGGCCTCGAATCTTGGCGGCGAGCCCTGGGTGGTTCAACCAAACGACCGGCTTGCCAGGGCTCAAGTATACTTTGGCCAATCCTTTCATGCCGAGGCGATTGAGGAACTCCAAAAGTTTCTTGCAGCTGATCCACAGTCGCCCCGGCGCGATGAGGCCAAACTGAAGCTCGGCATCGCGCAGGTCCGACTGAAACTGTATGACCAAGCCCGAGAGACATTCCGTACGCTGGTGAAAGCGGGGGCAGGGTCCCAAGAAGCGGCGGTCTGGCTCGCCCGGGTCTATCTTCGACAAGGACTGGGAGACAAGTTGCTCGATCTTGCCCGTACGGTGTCGACTTCTTCGCTTTCGGCGGAGCAGAAGGGGCAGATCATCTTATTTGCCGGGATTTACTTGGAAGATCAAGGCCGCTTCGACGACGCGATTGTGCGGTACCGACAAGTGGTAAAAATCGGCGAGCCAGCATCTCAACGAGCCGAAGCACGGTGGCGCGTGGGCTGGGTGTATTACCGTATGGCGCGCTATCGTGAGGCGGGTGACGAGCTGCGTCTTCTGGCCAATCAGCATGATAGTGATTTTGAGCCACAGGCGCTCTATTGGATGGGGCGTGCAGCCGAGTTGGATCAACAGCCTCATGCCGGTGATGCGTACGAGCGACTCTGTCAACGATATGTCTATACCTATTATTGCCAGCTAGCACGCGAACGGAACAATCTTCCGCTGCCGGAGTTCGCTGTATCGGAGTCGACTTCGGCGGCTGCTCCTGTGAGCGATGGCATGCCTGTAAATGGCACGGCCACACGCTCGGTGTCTACCAGAGCGGAAGTCGAGCAACAGCCGGCTTATCGCCGAGCCATTGAGCTCAAGACCCTGGGGTTGGACTCTGAGGCTGCCCGAGAGTTGGCAGGGCTAACCGATCGGTATAGCCGAGACTCAGATGTCCTTATGGCGGTTGCGGCACTGCTGAACGAGGTGGGTGCCTACCATCATGCACTCCGGCTTGCGAGAGCCAAGTTCCGCGATAAATTGGAACGAACCGGTGGTGTCATCGATCCGTCGTTGTGGAAGGCGGCCTATCCAACAGGCCTTATCCCCACTATCAAGGGCCAGGGCGCGAGTGGTGTCGATCCCTATTTGGTGGCGGCGATCATTCGAGAGGAAAGTCAGTATGACTGGCGGGCTGTGTCGCGGGTTGGCGCGATCGGCCTGATGCAGGTGATGCCGGGAACCGCGAATAATGTTGCGCAGCGACTCGGTCTGTCAGCAGTCGGCCGGGATGATCTCTTCGATCAAGAGACGAACATTCGGATCGGTACCCACTATATCGAGCAGTTACTCGAACAATTTTCCGGAAATGTCACGCACACCATTGCTTCATACAATGCAGGGCCTATGGCTGTTGGAAACTGGATTACGCTGTATCGCGGTCGGAGTCAGGATGAGTTTGTCGAATTGATTCCGTATCAAGAGACGCGCCAGTATGTGAAGCGCGTACTGCGAAGCTACCGAGAGTATATACGGCTAGACAAGGCCTCCTGACGGCTATTTCTTGACAAGCCCTAGACAAGTTTCTATAGTACGCCACAACCTGTAGGGGCTTTTTAAGGAGGGTAGTGAGGGAATGGCGCTCGATCGGTTAGATGCGCTCGAAACGCGTATTAGGGATTTGGTAAAACTCGTTCAGGAGTTGAAGAAAAAGAATGCAGTGGTTGAAGAAGAATTAAAAGTTGTTCGACAACGACTTGCGGAGAAGGATGATTCGAATCGACGTTGGGAGCAAGAGCGTGTCGATATCAAGTCTCGTATAGAAAAAGTTCTTGGCGACATCGAGTTGTTGGAGTGCTTTGAAGAACGTAAGGAGGTGGCCCTTGACTAAGACCATTGATGTGGAAATCTATGGCCAACGATACGCGATTCGTGGTGAGGCGGACGAGGGCGATATTCGGCGCCTTGCGAGCTTTGTAGATGGCCAGATGCGCCATCTCGCGGAAGGGATGAATACGACGACTCCGTCTAAACTTGCCGTGCTGACCGCCCTCAATTTGGCTCATCAGTTATTTGATCTCGAACGGAAGCGTGCTCAAGGTGAGGCGGATGTTGAACAACGGATGAAGTCGCTCATGGAATCGATTGAAGAGCAGGTGCCGATCTCGCTTTTTCGCTAGTTTAATCTTGCAAAGGGCATCCCCCTTTGCTATCGTAAATCGAGTAGATGAGGGTGTAGTGGATTCTACCATCGAGATACGGTTAGGTCATGCTTGAACCAGTTCAGTAATCCGAAGATACGACACTATCATCACGGATTGGATGTGGGTTTTTGATGTTGAAGAAGTTGGGGTTCTTAAAATGTGCACAAGGGTTTATCCACCTCATGTATGACTTCTTGGAGATATTTGGCAAGGTCATGGCATTCATGCTGCCGCCAGGGAGTGTGGTCGGCGGAAACGGTCAGCAGCTGTTTCCAGTTCGTGCGCTGAGTCCTTTCATGCGGATGAACGCGTACCGACGCAGATGGATATCGAAAGATCTGACCCGCACAGAATGTGCCCCTCATCTCAAACCAACCAGGCATCTATCCCGGTGGAGTCCGTTTTCGGAGTAATCTGTAGACTGCGTTTCCAGCTGTCCTTTTCAATTCTCTGATCTCGCCACTATCCTCTCTGGTTCAAGACCATCGGCTAACCTTGTTTCAAGACGGGGCTGAGAAGCAGGATTCTTCTCGTCTCAAGACTGTAGGGAGGTGAGTCCAATTTCGACCTCAATTATTGCGTATTTGTTGACAGGACTCGTTGGAGGGTTGCTCGGAATCGGGCTCTTTGAACTGATTCGTCGCGCATCAGGTGCTGCGAAAAAGGCTCAGGAAGTGGAGCAAGCTCTTCAGGCCGTGCAGAACGCTCAGCGTGAAGCGGACAATATTGTCAAGGAAGCCAAGCTGGAAGCGAAAGACCTTGTGCTGCAGTCGAAAGCGGAGATTGAAAGAGAGCAGAAGGCCAAGATGGCCGAGGTCGCGGTTGCAGAAAAGCGTGTCGTTCAGCGGGATGAGTCTCTTGATAAACGGAGTGGCGTGGTAGATAAACGGGAGAGTGAAGTACAGAAGCGAGAATTGGAACTGGTGAAGCGGGAGGAAAAGCTTGTAATCAAGGAGACGACTTGTGTGCGCGCGGAGAAGGAGCATCGCGAGGCGTTGGAACGCGTTGCAGGGATGACGGCTGACGAAGCAAAAAAACAGCTCATCCAGGAAATGGAAAGCCAGGCGCGACTCGAAGCTGTTGGGCATGCTAAACGGACGTTGGAAGAGGCTCGGGAGAATGCGGAGCGGGAGGCGCGCGAGATCATTACCAGTTCGATTCAACGGGTCGTGCGTGATTACGTCTCCGAATCCACAATTTCTGTCGTGCCGATTCCGAATGATGCGATGAAGGGGCGAATCATCGGGCGAGAAGGGCGCAATATCCGTGCGATCGAAGCTGCAACCGGGATCGATCTCATTATCGATGAGACGCCTGAAGCCGTCATTGTGTCAGGCTTTGATCCGCTCCGTCGAGAGATCGCCAAGGTTTCACTCGAACGATTAATGCATGATGGGCGAATTCATCCGACGCGGATCGAAGAAATCGTCGAAAAAGTCAAAGTCGATATCGACAAGCTCATGTATGACGAGGCTGAAAAAATCATTTTTGAATTGGGGCTCTCGGATTTTCACCCGGAGTTGATCAAGGTGCTCGGTCGGCTCAAGTACCGGACCAGCTATGGACAAAATAATCTCTATCATTCGCGTGAAGCTGCGTACATTTGCGGCATCATGGCGTCGGAGCTCGGTCTTGACGTGAAGTTGGCGAGACGGGGAGCGCTGTTGCACGACATCGGGAAAGCCGTCAGTCACGAAGAAGAAGGCCCGCATGCCATGCTGGGTGCTGAGATTGCCAAGAAATACGGCGAGAGTGATAAGATCGTGAATGCTATTGCAGGGCATCACGAACAAGTAGAGCCGATCTGTCCTGAATCGGTCTTAGTTGCTGCGGCTGAAGCGTTATCTGCGGCTAGGCCCGGGGCCAGACGGGAAGCCTTGGAGACGTATGTCAAGCGGCTGGAGAAGCTGGAGTCGCTTGCCACGACTATCAAAGGGGTGCAGAAGGCCTATGCCATCCAAGCAGGCCGAGAAATTCGTGTTATCGTTCGACAGGAAGATATCACCGATGCCGAGTCGTTCCAACTATCTCGGGATTTGGCAAAGAAGATTGAGCAGGAGCTGACGTATCCCGGCACGATTAGAGTGACTGTGATTCGCGAGAGTCGGTATGTGGAGTATGCCAAGTGAAGGTGCTCTTCATTGGCGATATTTTCGGAGAGCCTGGCCGTCGCGCTTTGGCCAGAGCTGTTCCAAGGCTGGTGGCTCAACGGCAAATCGACATTGTGATTGGGAATGGAGAAAATGCGGCCGGCGGGTTTGGTATCACACCGGAATTGGCTGACGAGTTGTTCGACCTCGGTCTTGCGGTCATTACAACCGGGAACCATGCGTGGGATAAAAAGGAAATTCTGGGCTACTTTCCCCGAGAGCCACGCCTGCTTCGTCCGGCGAATTATCCGAATGGTGTACCTGGTAATGGAAGTGTGGTGGTCGAGTCGGCCGGCGGAGAGCAGCTGGGCATCCTCCAACTGATGGGGCGGGCGTATATGCCGACGTTAGATTGCCCATTTCAGGTAGCCAAAAAGGAACTGGCCATGCTGAAGAAACAAACGGCTGCCGTGATTGTTGACATGCATGCGGAGGCGACATCGGAAAAAATGGCGATGGGGCACTATTTAGACGGAGATGTTGTCGCCGTGGTTGGTACCCATACCCATGTGCAAACGGCTGATGATCAGATTCTCCCCAAGGGAACCGCGTATGTGACGGATATAGGAATGACCGGCCCGCTCCATTCAGTAATCGGCGTAAAGAAGGAGCTGGCGATTGAAAAGTTTTTGACCGGGATGCCTCGGCGTTTTGAAGTGGCATCGGGGCCTTCTGTCTTCTGCGCGGTGCTGCTCGAACTTGACGCGCGACTTGGCAAAGCACTGTCGATCGAACGGATTCGCATCATCGATTAAAGGAGACTCACCACGAATCTTTCCGGTTCCCCTGCTTCTCTCTCTCAGGCTGTTCCTCCGAAACGAATCTTAACGGTTTCGGAGTTGACGGGGCTGCTTCGTACTTCAATTGAAGAACAATTCTCCGACATTTGGTTGGAAGGTGAACTCTCCAATCTCCGTGCTCCAGGGTCGGGACACATCTATTGCACGCTCAAGGACACGACAAGCCAAATTCGCGCGGTGTTGTTCCGGTCTAGCGCGATACGGCTGCGTTTTTCCTTGCAAGAAGGACTACATGTTGTCGTGCGGGGGCGGCTCACGGTTTACGAACCACGCGGAGAATATCAGATCGTACTTGACAGGGTAGAGCCAAAGGGAATCGGCGCGATGCAGTTGGCATTTGAGCAATTAAAAGAACGACTGGCGGCGGAAGGGTTGTTCGATCAAGGGAGAAAGAAATCGATTCCGGTATTTCCTCGGACGGTAGGCATCATCACTTCGCTGACTGGGGCAGCCATTCGGGATATTTTGGCTGTTCTTAGGCGACGCTGGCCGCCACTGTCAATTCTTATCGCTCCGGTTCAAGTTCAGGGGGAGAAAGCTGGGCATCAAATTGCCGAGGCGCTGACTGCCTTGAATGAACTAGGTTCGGTAGATGTCATTATTGTCGGGCGAGGCGGAGGATCGTTGGAAGATCTCTGGAGTTTCAACGAAGAGATCGTGGTGCGTGCCATTGCGGCTTCTCATGTCCCTGTGGTCTCGGCTGTTGGACATGAAATCGATGTGATGCTTGCCGACTTCGTCGCCGATCTCCGGGCGCCGACACCTTCGGCAGCAGCGGAGGCTGTGGTTCCAGTGTTGGCTGAGGTCGTGGAACGAATGCAGGAACTGAAGGTTCGTATGGGACAGGTAATGCTCAGGCATTGTGCCTCTGAGCGGCAGCGGCTTGATGTCGGCATTCGAGGGGTGACGGATATACGCTTCCGCCTCCAGAAATCGTCGCAACGGACAGATGATATGGTGGATCAACTGCGTGAGATGGTTCAACAACTGCTCACGTCAGGGCGTGAACGGGTTCACGAGGTGCAGCGCAATCTATTCCGTCTTAACCCCATTCTCGCGATCAAGCAAGGGCTGGTGACAATCCCGCAAATTTCGAAGCGCCTTGAGGGACACATGGAAGTGGTATTGGCGCAGCATCGTCACCGAATCCATGCGACACTGGCACAGCTCAATACCTTGAGTCCCTTGGCGATTCTTGGACGCGGCTACAGCATTCTGCAAACGGTTCCGGCTGGTCGAATTCTCCGTCGAGCCAACGACGTGAAGATTGGACAGGAGTTGGAAGCCAAATTGGCAAGCGGGCGGTTGATCTGCAAGGTTACACGTGTGTTTGGCGATTCCTCTGTTTGAAATTGGAGTGTCCTTGAGTATAATGTAGATTCTCCACTCTAAATTGTGAGGCCTGCTGTGGCAGCGGTGAAATTTGAACAGGCAATGGCGCGGTTGGAAGTAATTGTTGGGGAGCTCGAAAAAAATGATCTTCCTCTGGACGAATCACTCAAGATCTTCGAAGAGGGTATTCGCCTCTCGAAAAACTGTCTCAAGATTCTCGAAGAAGCCGAGCATAAAGTAGAAGTACTCGTACAAGATAAGAATGGCAAGAAACGAATCCACGCGTACACCTCAGATGACGAAGCTGATGAGCTCTCTTCCTAGTTTCCCTAGCCCTGGTCTCTGTGTCTGCCTGCGTTCCGAAGCGTCGTGTCGCTAGTCTCTATGGCCTCCACCCCACGTGCCTACAAAGAACGGTTAGATCGTGTGCTTATGATTCAGGGCTTGGCGCCTAGCCGTGAAGCGGCAGTTAGAACTGTATTGGCGGGAGGAGTGTTGGTTGATGGTGTTCTGGTGGATAAGCCGGCGAAGTTGGTGTCATTGAATGCACGGATCAAGGTCGCGAAGCCCGAATTGTTCGTCAGTCGGTCTGGTAACAAATTAGCTGCGGCGCTTGATGCGTTTCATATTGATCCGTGTGGGATGATTGGTCTGGATGTCGGGTGCTCAACCGGTGGGTTCACTGATTGCTTGTTGCAGCGAGGGGCCTCCCGTATCTATGCCGTCGATGTAGGATATGGACAATTTGAGTGGAGGCTCCGGCAAGATTCTCGTGTTATCTTGCTCGAACGGACTAACATTCGGTATGTTGACCGTGCAACGGTTCCTGAGCCGATCGATCTGGCAGTGATTGACGTGTCTTTTATTTCTCTAACGTTGGTATTGCCTGCAGTTGTTCACTTGCTCAATAGGTCTGCAAAAGTTGTGGCATTAGTGAAACCGCAGTTTGAAGTCGGGAAAGGACAGGTTGGACGAGGGGGAATCGTGCGAGACGATGCGCAACGCGAAGCCGTGACTGAGAAAGTTATCGGCTGTGCCGCTCATTTGGGGCTTCAGGTTAAGGATGTACTTGATTCTCCCGTGATTGGGCGAAAAGGAAATCGGGAAATTCTTGTCGGTTTTTCCCTCGGGATAACTACCTGATCAGGCAAATGGTGTAGAGACGATGTCGCGGACTCATTGGCGATGGGGGTATGCATGAAGGTACTCGTGACTGGCGGCGCCGGCTTTATCGGGTCACATCTGGTTGATCGTCTTGTTCAAGAAGGGCATGAGGTTGTTATTGTGGATAATTTGTCCACAGGAAAGCGGAGAAACCTGAATCGGGCCGCTCGTTTCTGCAAGTTAGATATTCAAAGCTGGCGACTTGAAAGGGTGTTTCGTAACGAACGCCCCAATATTATTATGCATCTTGCTGCACAGATGGATGTCAGCAAATCTTTGGAAGATCCGGTATTTGATGCTCAGGTGAATGTTCTTGGGACTTTGAACGTGTTGCAGCAAGCGGTCAGGCACGGTGTGCGTAAGGTGGTGTTCTCTTCTTCCGGTGGGGCTATCTACGGCGAGCAGGAAATCTATCCTGCTCCCGAGTCGCATGTCACACGGCCACTATCACCTTACGGTATCAGCAAGCTGTGCGGGGAGCAGTATCTATCCTACTATCAACGAGTGAGCGGACTCCAAATGGTGAACTTGCGGTATGCCAATGTCTATGGTCCGCGTCAGGATCCTGATGGAGAAGCCGGCGTGGTCGCGATCTTTATTCAGAAGCTGCTCAACAACGAGCAAGCGATCGTCAATGGGAATGGACGGCAAACACGAGACTTTGTCTATGTCGACGATGTCGTGGAAGCGAACCTCGCGGTGATGGGGCAGGAAACACAAGGCACGTACAATGTGGGAACGAGTGAAGAAACCTCCATCAACGATTTGCTCAGGATTTTAATTGCTCACACAAATTCGACATGCAAAGAGGTTCATGGGCCAGCCAAGAGTGGCGAGCAGGTTCGGAGTGTGATCGACTCCGGGAAACTCCGTCAAGAATTGTCCTGGGAACCTAAAACTGAACTGAGTGAAGGGCTCAAGCGCACCGTCGAATATTTCCGTGAGCGCATGAGCTAAAACCGACTGCGTTGTTCAGGGAGAAAAGAAAAGTGTGTGAGTCAGCTGCCTTGGTGGGGCTGGTCAATATCGAGGAACGGTTCCATCCACTTGGGTTGACCAGGCGTCAATCCCTCCCACTAGGTTCTTCACATTCTGGAACCCTTGTTGAACTAGAAAATTTGTTGCATCGGCGCTTCTCATGCCATGGTGGCAGATGGCAATAATCTCCGATTCGCGGTTCAACCGGGCAAGCGATTGAGGAAGTGTTCCGAGGGGAATGAGGATTGAGCCACCAAGTTTCGCAAGTGAGTATTCCCACTCCTCCCTCACATCAACTAATACTAATTTGTCGCCTTTATCGAGGCGAATTTTTAGTTCTTTTGGAGAGATGGCAAAGTCCATTGAGTGATCTCCTTACTCAAGGCATCATGATATGTGAAGGGTGAAAAACTTGTCAATGAGCCTGATGGCCCACTCGGGTTGGATGTTGCTGAGACAAAAAGTGCTCAAATATCACAATAAGATGGAATCATTTCATTTTTTGAGAGAGAAGGGTACTAGAGAAGCCGTACATTTTTGTCGACTTATTGTCTTTAAATGCGTATTCTAGTTCAATTAGGTATGAAATAGTATCGAACAGGGGTAGTTCGAGAAACATAAGATCGTGATAAATAGCGATAATCTGTTCTTTGAATACGTATTGGGCTCAGAAGTTGCTTAACTATCCATATCCATTAAGAAAGAAATGGAAGGGGCCGTTGCAGAGCTGAAAGGTTGCTTTAAAAATAATGGTTATGCCTATCAGGAAAAAATCAGCGGGAGAAATTCTTGTTATCTTGGTGACGGTGGGAAACCAGAAAGAAGCGCTAAGAATTGGTGAGGGAGTGGTGAATGCGAAGCTGGCTGCCTGTGCGAATATCACCTCGGGAATTCAGTCTATATATCGTTGGAAGGGAAAAGTTGTTAAGTCAAAGGAAGTTCTTCTCATATTGAAATCCACGAAACCTCGCTATGGCGCTCTCGAAAAAATGATTATGGCGATTCATACATATGAAACTCCAGAAATCATCGCGTTGCCGGTTAAGCAAGGATCGGATCGATATATTGGATGGGTTTGTAGTGAGACACACAACTAGTTGTTATAATTACTGAAAGGGTGTTCTTTCATTATCAAAATGAGGGGTTGACCGAAGCGATCTGGATCTGTAGACTCATAAAGTACTGTAGTAGAAAGTGGGGTGTCCGTTCAGTAGGGAGTGAATGGTATGGGACAGGTAAATGGTAATGAAAATAGTGATGCGTATACAGTCGTAATTTTTCGTGGCTCGTCAGCCAAGCCACTTCGGTTTAGTTTTCCTCGTAAACTTGTCAGTAAGCTCTTGATTGTTGGGGCTATTTTGTTCCTGGCAGACATTCTTGTCCTTTCGCATTACGTGATTAGAACAGGAGAAGTCTGGGAACTCTCGTCGTTCCGTGCAGAAGCCATGAGTGCACGGGAACAGACTGGAGCCTTTTCTAGTTCTATCGATGATCTAAAAAAGCGATTAACAAGCATGAAGGAGGTCAATCAGCGACTTCGGGTCATGTTGGGAATTGATCCACAGAAAACAGGAAATACAACTAATGGTCAAGGGGGTGTGGATGCTCCCATTCCTGACGGCCAGACTTTTCCGGCCTCTGAAGAGATCCCCATGAGCAAGACTCAGGTTCAGCCTTCCCATTCGACGGAAACCAGCCAGAGTATGGAGTCTGGTGAAACGAGCCAATTTGCAGGTTCGAGTGATTTCACTGAGCAGGCGAGGATTGCCTCGATCAAGGATGATATAGATTGGCTGTCGAAAGAAGCCGCAATCCAGGAGCAATCGCTTCAAGAATTGTCCTTAGCTGCCGAACAGAAATCTTCTCGATGGGCGGCAACTCCTTCCATTTGGCCGGTGAAAGGATGGGTAACTTCCAGGTTCGGGCCAAGGATTTCACCATTTACCGAAAAGCCCGCTTGGCATGACGGGTTGGATATTGGGGCTGCTGCTAATGCGCCAATTCAGGCTCCGGCTCAAGGACGTGTTACAACCGTCGGATCTGACCCTAAACTGGGAATTCTTGTGAAGGTAGACCATGGATTTGGTATCGAAACTATCTATGGGCACCTTGCCAAAGCATTAGTCAAAGAGGGGCAGCGCGTGAAACGTGGAGATGTTCTTGCGTTAGTCGGTAGTACCGGCTTAGCCACGGGACCTCACTTACACTATATGGTGAAAGTGCATGGCCAGGCGTT
Source organism: uncultured Nitrospira sp. (assembly GCA_964626135.1). GTDB lineage: Bacteria > Nitrospirota > Nitrospiria > Nitrospirales > Nitrospiraceae > Palsa-1315. Next base: position 19,529 of record CAZVEZ010000006.1, on the reverse strand, counting down.
AGATCCAGTAAAGTACATCCTCGAATAGCACTTCGATCCTTGCGGCTCATTCATTAGCCTTGTCATCACCGACTTGGTTTATAGTGAAGCCATCTTGAACCCACCTATCTCGTCAAGAGCCAATGAATCGACTCACGGGAACTCCTGTGGTACACTGCCCCTCGGTTTCATGCGGTAATGATCATGCCGTAACTCACCTATGACGGATATTGAAATCAACCGATCCGTAAAGCCTCGCCCCATACAGGATATCGCTGACCAGCTTGGCATCCAAGCCAGGGAGCTGTCTCCTTATGGAAAATTAAAGGCAAAAGTTTCGCTTGACGTACTCGATCGACTTCACGACGCACCGCTCGCCAGGTATGTGCTTGTGACTGCCATCAATCCGACTCCGCTCGGAGAAGGTAAGACGACAACTTCCATCGGACTCGCCATGGGACTTTCCCGCCTCGGCTATCGAACAGCTGTCACACTTCGACAGCCTTCGTTGGGACCGGTATTTGGGATCAAAGGCGGAGGAACAGGAGGTGGGTTGGCACAAGTCCTTCCAATGGAAGAGATTAATCTCCACCTGACCGGTGATGCTCATGCTGTATCTGCCAGTCACAACCTCTTATCAGCATTTGTTGATAACCACCTGTTTCATGGGAATACACTTCAGGTGGATCCGAAGCAGATCATCTGGCCACGGACTTCTGGAGTCAGTGATCGGGCGCTAAGGCAGATCTCGCTTGGAGAGGCGGCGGCGGGTCGCACAGGCCAGTTTGTGATTACCGAAGCGTCAGAAATCATGGCAATGCTCGCGTTAGCATCGGGTCAATCCGACCTGCGGCAGAGGCTTGGCAAGATCGTAGTGGGGTTTACAGCGGATGGCAAACCATTACAGGCTGAAGAGTTTGGATGTACCGGATCCATGGCGGTCTTACTGAGAGAAGCGTTAATGCCGAACTTGGTCCAGACCCTGGAAGGAACTCCGGCTTTCGTGCATACGGGTCCATTCGGTAACATCGCTCATGGGAATTGCTCAATCCTTTCCGATGCCATCGCATTGCGTTGTGCGGACTATGTTGTTACGGAGGCTGGATTCGGGAGTGATCTTGGGGCTGAAAAATTCTTCAATATCAAATGCCGCCTCTCAGGATTCAAGCCAGCGGCCGCTGTGGTGGTTGCGACGCTTCGCGCACTTAAGCTTCACGGTGGCGGAGGGGCTGTCAAGGTTGGTGCCCCTCTTCCGCCAGGCCTTACCGGGCCTAATCAGGAGGCACTTAGAAAAGGATTTGCGAACTTGGAACAGCATATTGCGAATGTGAAAGCCCATGGGGTTCCCGTGGTGGTAGCGGTCAATGCATTCGTCGGTGATCCAGTGTCTGAGCTTGAATGGGTTCGGGAGCAGTCTCACAATGTTGGCGCGGTGGATGCTGCGGTTTCGACTCATTGGGCCGATGGCGGCCAAGGGTCTGAAGAGTTAGCGAAGGCGGTGGCGCGAGCCACAGCCGAACCATCTACCTTCGGATATTTATATGATGTAGCATGGCCGATCAAGAAGAAAATCGAGGTGATTGCTACGAAAATGTATGGGGCTGCAGCCGTCTCGTTCGACGAAAAAGCTGAACGAGACATTGAGTTGGCCCAGCAGCTCGGCTTTGATCAGTTACCCATCTGCATGGCGAAGACACCGCTATCGCTGTCGCACGATCCGGCATTGAAGGGGAGACCATCCGGGTTTACCCTGCCGATTAAAGAGGTCCGAATGCTTGTGGGCGCTGGATTTCTCACAGCGGTGTGTTCAGGTATCCAACTACTGCCGGGCCTTCCGAAGAAACCGGCAGGGGAACGCATCGGAGTTGACCCAGGCACGGGTGAAATTGTTGGACTGTCCTAAAGGCTAGCGCTGCTTAAGATAGCGGAAGAATTCTGAGTCAGGACCCATGACCATAGTGGTCTTATCTTTGAAGGTTTTCTTGTAGGCTTCCATCGAGCGAGTAAATTCAAAAAAATGGGGATCCTTCCGGTAGGCGTCGGCATAGACCCTAAAGGCCTTTGCATCCCCAGCACCACGAAGTTCCTCCGACTCCTTGTACGCCTGAGCCAGAATAATTTCGCGATCCTTTTCTGCCTCTGAACGGATTTTTTGTGCTTCCTCAGCTCCCTCTGCTCGGTATTGCTTGGCCTGCCGTTCCCGCTCAGTTTGCATTCTGCCGAATACGGCTCTCTCGTTCTGCTCGGGGAGATCGGCGCGTTTGATTCTCACATCGTGAATCTCGATTCCATACGCGGCCGCTTTCTCATTCGACCGCTGAGTTACGATGTTCATGATATCGCCACGATGTGATGCGACGATTTCCAGGAGCTCATGGCGCCCGAGTTCGACTCGGAGTTCAGAATAGATAATGTCGTTGAGGCGTTGCACAGCTCCCCGCTGGGACTGAAAGCTTTGAAAAACCTTGAGGGAGTCGACGATCTTCCATTTGGCATAGTTGTCAAGCAGGAGGGTTTTCTTGTCCTGAGTAATGACATCTTGCGCCGATGAGTCGTAGTCTAGCAGGCGCTTATCAAAGTAGATGACTTCTTGAGCAAACGGCAATTTTGCATAGAGCCCCGGTTCTGCGATATTGCGAACAGGTTTTCCGAGTTGGACCACGATCGCAGTCTGGGTAATGTCCACCATAAAGAGCGGTGAGGCCCCTAGGAAAAACAAACCGGCGACGACCGCCAACAGCGCGATGATGAACCCCTGCTTGGTCATGGATTTTGACCCTCAACGGCGGCGCTGGGTTTGGGTTTGAGACGGTCGAGCGGAAGGTAAGGCAGCACACGATCGGCGGTTTTACCATCGATGACGATTTTCTCGATGTTCTGCATGATTTCTTCCATCGTTTCGATATAGATCCGCTTGCTGATAATGTCTTTGGCTTGATGATACTCTTTCAGCGTCGCCAGAAAACGATTGGCTTCACCTTGGGCGCGATCCACTCGTGCCTGAGCGTTGCCCTTGGCCTGGTTCACGATTTGAGCAGCTTCGCCTTGGGCTTTGGGGAGAATGTCGTTGCGATAGCTCTGAGACTGATTGATCAACTTCTCTCGATCTTCCTTTGCATTCGTCACATCCTTGAATGCAGCCGCGACGGCTTCCGGAGGACTGACATCCTGGAGTTGGATCGCTGCGACTTGGATACCGCCCTGATACTGGTCGAGAAGGGATTGCAGGAGCACTTGGGCATCTTGTTGGATTTGGGCCTTGCCGATCGTCAGCGCCTCGTCGATTTTGCCCTTGCCGATCACTTCCCGCATTGACGCTTCGGCGGCTTTGCCGATTGTTTCACCGATGTCGGCGACGTTAAACAAATACTTCGAAGAATCCCTAATTTTGTATTGCACGATAAATTGGACGGCCAGGATATTCATATCGCCGGTGAGCATCAGGGCTTCCTGCCCCAGTGTTTGCTGCCGACCCTGCCGATCTGTGCGGAAACCGACTTCGATATGGTGGAGTTTTTGAACTTTCGGCTGCATGACCGATTCGATGAACGGGATCTTCAAGTGAGGGCCAGGCTCCACAGTTCGGACCGGGACACCGAATCGCTTGACGACACCCTCCTCATCCGGGGCGATGATAAATACGCACTGCCAAGCGAGAAAGATGACCAGCCCTGCCAACGCGATGTTTCTAAAACCACTTGAGGGCATCAGATCCCTCAAGGAGGGCATCAGATTCTTAAATTGCGACTGGGCCTGCTTGAGGGCTTCCTCAAGAGGGTCACTCTTCCTACTCCAAGGATCTTTGGGGTCCCAAGCCATGTAAAATATTCGGTTGAAGTTAATAATCAACTATCTTTAGTTTCGTTACCATAACAGACTGCCTAGCACGACGCAATCACGATTATCTCAATTTGACCAATCATGTATTCTTGATATATAAAACGGGATGCATCCGCTGCCGGTGAAGCAACGAGTCAGAATAGCTGAACTGTGCCACGCGCTTGCTGATGAGACGCGGCTGGACATTCTCGATCGGCTCAGGGAGGGTGAGCAGTGCGTGTGTGAGCTGACCGATGCTCTTCAGACCGGGCAGTCACGTCTCTCTTTTCACCTGAAAGTGCTCAAGAATGCAGGCTTGATTCTTGATCGTCGAGAAGGCCGTTGGATCTACTACTCAATCCATTCTGATGCTGCCGGAAAGTTCGAGGATCTTGTGACATTATTCAAGCCGGTAAGGAAGACGAGTCGGCTAAGTTCGCGCTGCTAGTTTTTGCATTAATCAACGATTCTTTATGGAATTCAGGGAGACTTTCTATGGAGGAGATGCTGACAGATGTACACCAATCGTTGAAAGGCAGCTGAATCTTTTCGAGCGTTATCTGATAGTCCGGGTTGCGTTCTGTATGGTTGTGGGCGTGGCGATCGGGCAGGTAGCTCCGGGCGTTATCGACACATGGCTGACGATAGAATTCGGTTAAGGCAGCCATATGAATCTGTCGATTGTCGTGCTCATCTGGCTGATGATCGTGCCGATGATGAAGATCGATTTCGCCTCGATTCGTCATGTCAGCGCGCGTCCCGCGCGTCCAATGGGATTCGGTGTTACGCTGTTCGTCGATTGGATCATCAAACCGTTTTCGGCAGCGTTCTTTGCGTGACCGTTCTTCCGTGTCGTATCTCCCTCGTGGATCACGTCGGCCGAAGCCGATCAGTACATCGCGAGAGCGATCATCCTGGCTGCAGCACCCGGCACGGTGATGGTATTTGTTTGGAGCTATCTGACGGATGGGGATACTGTGTATACGTTAGCCCAAGTGTCCTTAAACAACATGATCATGCTTGTACTGTCGAACATGCATTCTTGGTAAGCAAGCGGATCTTTAGGTGGCCACCGTTCGCTACTGCGGGTTGGCGAAGGATACCAATGGCTCTTCGTCACGTGCAGCTTGACAAATCTGTACCTGGCTCGACAGCGTCTGTTGGTGAGGACGTAGGGAGCGTGGGTGAGCAGGGCGACCATGAGCATCGAACAGCGGGCGAACCCCTACGAAGATGTTCCCGGACGATCTCGTTCCGGTGCCGGTAGTCCTCGTTAATCACTTCAGGTCAGATTGATCAGCGCAAACACGAATTAATCAGACCTCCCTTAGATACCGCTATATCATCATGCTTACAAAAAACTCTTCAGGCGACTGTTCCGCCGCAGGACGATCCGGCGCCTGCGGTGCAGCCGTAACAATGGTTGCGGGTCGTGATCCGTCGGTGATCGAGTTGCAGCGAATCGAAGTCGCGGATATGGGCCGGCGCACTATGCTCAACCGGCAGATCGAGCATCTGGTTGAAGTCGCAGTCGTAGAGAGTGCCATTCCAGCTTACGGAGATCGTGTAGCGGCACATGACGCCGGCCGCGGCAATCGGGTTGAAGGCGTTGACCAATCGCTCCATATATTGTTCGTAGTTGCCGCTCTCCAGAAGAAACTCGAGAAATCGGCTGATCGGCATGTTGGTGATCGTATAGAGATGGTTGAACTCGATCTCGTGGCGGGACCGGAGTTCTTTCCGAAACTGCGCTTCGTTCGCCTCTTGCTTGGGAGGAAGAAAGGCTCCTACCGGATTGCAGACGAGATTCAACGACAACCCGCTGCCAGGCTGGCCGTAGCCGAGTCGATTGAGGAGGCGAAGCGCTTGGATCGATTTCTCAAAAACGCCCTCACCCCGCTGCGCATCGGTCTGGCTGGCGCGGTAATAGGGCAGCGATGCGACGATTTCCACACGATGCCCGGCGAGGAACTCTGCCAAGTCCGCTTGGGACGGGAGGAGCAACACAGACAAGTTACATCGATCCATCACGTGGCGACCCAGTGCCCGGCTCTGTTCAACCAGCCAGCGAAAATTGGGGTTGAGTTCCGGTGCGCCACCCGTGATATCGACCGTCGGAATATCGGTCTTAGCGAGCGCGCGGATGCACTGCTCTGCCGTTTCGCGGGACATGCGTTCGGTGCGGTCAGGTCCTGCATCGACATGACAATGTTTGCATGTCTGATTGCAGAGCTTGCCGACATTGATCTGAAAGACTGTGATCCCGGTGGCGCGAAGCGGGAGTAGGCCGATGTGATCGAGTTGCGTCTCGAAAGGGAGGTAGCTCGTTGTCCTCCCGAGCATCTTCAATTGCTCCGTTGGGGAGGCGAGGGAGTGATGTTGTCCCAGCAGGGTCAGCGCCATATCTGTGTGTGTTAGAAAGGGATAAATCTTTTCAGAAACCGATCACCCTCAGCGTACATGACCGATCGTCACCAACGCCGATTCTGGAAACCGCAACTCACAGCAGCCGAAATCCAGAGCCTGTCCTTGCCTGTTTACCAGAGCGCGTTGGATCGCGGGAGAGACTCTGTAACACACCTGTTTGCCGTCCCGATGCCCCTCGACCAGACCCGAGTCTCGCAGAATTCGGAGATGATGGGAGGCATGGGGTTGAGAGCACTTCAATTCCTGCACAAGATCCGTCACGCATTTTTCGCCGATGAGCAAGGATTCCAAAATACGCAGCCGCGTTTCGTCGCCCAGGGCCTTAAGAACCGTGGCGCATTGGCGCGGAGTCAGCATTTTGGTGTTTAAGGGGGCCCTCATCAGCAGCAACTCCCCTCGCCGGGAGAGCAGGTGACAGTGTTACCGCTGACGCTCTGGCCCGCGCGGTTGATGATCGCGAAATGAGGAGCGTAGCCGTCGGCTTCTAATACCTGTAGCGTCTTGGAGCAGATCTCCAACGGTTCGCCACGGCGATACACATGGTGATCGTCATCGGCAGCTTCGACGAATGGTCCGGCGAGCATGGCGAAATGCCCTTGCCAGAGGCAGGGGGCGTCTGCCGGATAGACCGCAGTCCATCGGTCATCGGCTCGATCCAGCCATAGCGGGGTGGAGGACAAGACAAAGTGAGACGCGAACGGAGCCTGGCTCAGTAGGCACACAGCGTCCTGCGTGATTGGCTGGGGAATGCCACGGAGATAGGTCGTGCCCAGTTCATCGACTACTCGGCTGAACGGCCCGCGGAGCATGGCATAACGAACGGCCGACACAGGCGCGCCGGTGGGAAGTTTATATCCCGTCAACGTGATGGAGAAGAAGTGAATGCCGTCGATCACCTGCCAGGGCGAGGACTTGATCAGATGAATGCCCAGGAAGCCGGCTCCCACTATCCCCGCGATATAGTCGGTGAGCGTCAGCGCTCCGGAGAGGCAGTCGCCCCATTTTTCAGCGTCATGCACCAAATACTGTGGAACGGGTTGATCGGCCACGATATCGGAAATCGTGAATCGTCCACCCGGTTTGGCGACGCGAAACATTTCCCTGAAGACCTTCCGTTTATCCGGCGCCAGGTTGATCACACAGTTGGAGATGATGAGATCGACAGTGCTGTCGATCACCGGTATCGCGTCCGCCATCCCTTTGCGAAACTCGACATTGGAGGAGGTGTATTCAAGATTGGCTGCGACGATGGGGGCATTCTTTCGGGCGATGGCCAGCATCGTATCCGTCATGTCGATCCCGATGACATGACCAGCGGGGCCGACGAGGCGTGAGGCTTCGAAGCAATCGATGCCGCCACCTGAACCGATATCCAGCACGGTTTCCCCGTGGGAGACGGTTTTGAGCCCGGCTGGCGTCCCGCAACCATAAGAAATCTGGAGGACTTCTTCCGGGATGAAGGACTGGAGATCGGCCATGTCGTAACTGGTCGGGCAACACATCTGCTCGCCCGTTGACGCAGCCCGAGCATAGCGATCGCTGACCTTTTGAGTAATCTCATCTATTGGCATAGCGTCCTCACTTTTCAAGGTACCTATCGACATGTGTCTATATGTATCAACCCCTCCCATTTAAGGTCAATCCTGTTCTTGTAGGTAGGTGGATGCCTCGATACGAGAATACAGCGTGAGGCATGAGGCTTCTGTAAGCTGGCTTACAGTGACAACACACCCGTCTTTCTGTCGTCGAAGTGGGACAAATGAGTCGCTTGATAGAGGGAATTCTTACAGCTAAGCGAGTCAGGAAAACATTCTTGCCCCCTTGACTCGGTACCATAGTACAAGGTGTATGGTCCCATGGGAGGTGAGAGATGACGGCAGGATGGACTATCGGGCAACTTGCAAAAGTGGTCGACGTTAACGTCCAGACGGTGCGGTACTACGAACGGCTCAAGCTTCTCAGCCCGTCCACGCGCCGACCGTCGGGATATCGGGTTTATGGGGAGGAAGAGGAACGGCGGCTTCGGTTTATCAAGAACGCGCAAGCCCTGGGCTTCACGCTCCATGAGATCGGGGAGCTCCTCGATCTTCGGGTCAGTTCGAAGGCCCGGTGCAGCGATGTGCAGCGGAAGGCCCAGGTTAAATTGGAGCAGGTAACGGCAAAGATGCGAGACCTGCGCGCGCTCGCCCGGGTGCTCCAGAACTTGATCCGGACTTGCAGGGCCGGTCAGCCGACCGAGCAGTGTCCAATTCTGACGAGTCTGGAAAATGAGGGCAAGGTGTCAGGAAGAAGCCGGCAGAGGGGACGAGTGAGGGCCACGATTGACGAATGACCAGTGACGGATGACGCCAGATTCTGATGAGGGGAGCCAAGATCGCTGATGACGAAGAATGGTGGAGAAATAACAGCGGTCGGGGGTCTTGTGACCGCCTTCCTGGCGTCAATCTGCTGCATCGGGCCACTGGTGTTCGCAGCCCTAGGCGTGGGAGTCGGGGCCACAGGCTATCTGGTCGGCACAGCCGGATTCCTGAAGGCGCTCTTACCGTATCGGCTGGTCTTCATCGGTCTGACTATGCTTCTGCTGGGCAGCAGCTTCTATCTGGCCTACTGGAAGTCGAGACCTGTTTGTGGTCCAGGGACGGTCTGCGCTCCTGGTGTGAATCGGACGCTGCTTTGGCTGACCGCGACCCTCGCGATCGTATTAGTCTTGGCACCGTACTGGTTGGGACTATGAGAACAGCGAATAGCTATTCGCTACCAGCTAGTTTCCGAACGGAGGTGAACGCTGATGTGGCAATCGATTCGAATGACTGTACTTGTCGGTATCATGACGCTGAGCCTGGCAGGGCTTCAAGCATTTGCGGCTGAGAGCCAAGGAATTCAGACGGTCACCTTGCACATAGAGGGCATGACGTGCGGAGCCTGCGTTAAAGACATAGAAACCGCCCTCACCAAGGTGTCCAGCGTGAGCGTTGTCGAGATCACCGTGGGGAAGAAATGGGTCTTCTTCTCCGATTACGCGAACGCGCGTGCTGCTGTGACGTTTGATCCGGAGAAAGTGGGTGCGGAGGCGTTGGTCAAGGCCGTCGCAGGGGCCAGCAGCCCGCTGTCGGCGTACAAGGCGCGGCTGCTCGAAAAATAGGCGCGAGGCGAGCGGGAGGAGGGAGACAGCATTATGGATCAAACAACCAATGTTGAAACTGGACTATTTGCCGAACTGAGAAAGTTGAGTCCCAAAGTCACCGGCGGGCTGGTGCGCATGCGACAGGAAGCCTATCGCGATGCCGCGGTCGCGGCCAAGTATAAGCTGCTTACGGCCATGGCGATCTCGATCGCCATTCGATGTGAGCCCTGCATTCGGGCCTACGTCCAGATGGCTTGCGACCAAGGCATCACGCAAGAGGAATTGATCGAATTCCTCGAAGTCGCCATGACCATGCAGGGCTGCCCGGGCGAAGAATGGGCCTTGACGGCTTACAAAGTCTATAAGGAATATGTGAGTGGAATACAGCCTGGTGAGAGTAATATGTGCTGTTCACACTGAATTTCTCGGGTCCAAGTGTCGGTCAAGCCTCGCCTCTTCCTGCAGCCGATGGCTGATGCCGCTCAAAACGTAATCACCTGATACCCCTGTGACACGAGCTTCTTGAAGCTCGGATGTCCGTCATACTCTCCTGCCAGCTTCACGCCGCAGGCGACCACCTGGTCCTTCACGCCAAAGGCCCCCGCACAGTACTCGCACGCGCCTGAAATCCGATCTTTCACCGCCGTATACAGTCCATGAAGCTTGTGATCGGGCTTTTCCAACTCAGGAATCCACTTCGGCCCGGCGCCGTCGAAGATGAGCTGGATATCGTCATGACCGTCCTTGAACTCCTTGACAGCCTCCAGCGCGTTCACTACACGCCCCAGGCTTTCGTGCGTTTCCGTATCGGCCAAAATCACTATGGCGACTTTCGACATGGGATGCTCCTTTGTTGAATGCAGGTTGAGGTGAAGGCTGAGATTGAGCGAAGACCGGGCGGCGATCGGGGAGAACGGTCTTCATGCTGCGCTCAATCTGGACCATAACCTCTCCCGTACGTGGTTATCCCCCTCGCAACTGCGGCGGAGGTCGCATGAACGCCGTCACAAGCCTTCACTGTACCGCCGATATGCCCGGTGCATCTGTAGTCTGGCTTACAATGTGCGCCTTCATTTTATATCAGGACTTGTGGGGTGCCTTACAGAAGGTTGACACGCGAGTCGGTAGAATCGCGCGCATGATGTGACCACAGATTGCCATCACAAGGAGGTGCGCTATGACATGCGATCGTGGCAATGGCTTGGTGGTGAGCGAGCGGATTTATGATTTTCAGGGAATGAGCAGCAATCTGTGTGTCGACGGCTATCGCTGTCTCCTTTGTGGAAATCTTGTCGATACGGTGATTCTCGAGAACCGATCGCGCTCGACCGACGCGGTCGAGCCGATGACGCTCAAGGGTCCTCGCATGCAACGGTTCGTAGCGGTGTAAGTCGGAGTGAGCACCGATATGGTCACGCATCGTCGTGCTGACAGCCGTACAGAGATTTTTTTGACTTGTTCTGGACCGATCGGTTCAGAACAAGAAATCCATCAGGAAAGGAAGTGAAGGAATGCCACTCGCACATTTGAAAGGGCTCAGCGGGTTTCTGAGCGCGGAGCAGAAGGGCGAACTGATTCGGAAAGTCACGGCCGCCATCGTATCGGTTGAAGGAGAAGGGTTGCGGTCGGTGACATGGGTCATCATCGAAGAGGTTCCGTCAGGGAATTGGGGCGTCGGCGGCTCACCCGTGACGACCGAGGCACTAAAGAAAATGGCTGCGCAAGGCAAGTAACCGGGGCTTATATCACACAGGAGGATTCTCATCATGAAGTTTCAGGTTCATACGAAAGAGACAGCTCCGGAGGGGGCTCGGGCCATGCTGGACGCCATCGCGAAGAAATACGGGTTTCTTCCCAATTTATTTGGCGTGCTCGCGGAATCGCCGACGGCGGTGCAAGCTTATGCCGCCATTAACAACACGCTTGAGTACAGCGCACTCACTCCAGTGGAGCAGCAGGTGGTGACGTTGACGGTCAGCGCTACCAATGGCTGTGCCTATTGCATGGGAGCCCATTCTGCGGTGGCGCACATGGTGTGCATGCCGGAACAGACCCTCTCAGAACTGCGGGATCAGCGCGATCTCTCCGACGCGAAACTCAATGCGCTCCGTATGCTGGTGTTATCCATCCTGCGCCATCGCGGGTGGGTGCCGGAGGCCGATCTGGAGCAGGTAGTCGCGGCGGGCTACACGCAGCGGCATGTATTGGATGTGCTCACGATCGTGGCGCTCAAAACCCTGAGCAACTATGTCAATCACATCGCCCACACACCGCTCGATCCGCAGTTCGCGGCGCAAGCGTGGAAGTCGCAGGCTGCCACGGTTGCCTGAGATAGACACACCATCTGCGAAAGTTTAGAAGGAAGGATGGAAGGGCCTGCGCCTACAAAGACGCGGGCTCCTTTCAGGACGTCCTGAAGTTTGTTGTCACACTCTGTGCAGGCATTGAGCTTAAGGATAGCAACGATGTCCGGCTATTCAAAGCGGTCGAACAGTTGCAGCAGGCGTTCCCGTATGTTCTCCCGACCGTCGATCGGAATCGACTTGCTAATTCCGTCCCGCCATTACGCCGCCATCGACGTCCCAAATGGCTCCGGTCACCCATTGGGCGTCATCACCGAGCAGAAAGTTAATGGTCTTTGCCACATCTTCCGCCGTGCCAATCCGACCGATCGGATGAAAGCTGTTGAATGTGGCAAGTGTCTCATCTATTTCATTTGGGTCAATGAAGGCCTGATAAAAAGACGTCTTGATCACCGCCGGCGACACGGCATTGACCCGAATGTTGTGGTCGGCCAGCCCCATCGACATATGCGCGTGAAGGCATGCAACCCAGCCTTCGCCATCGAATAAGCAGAGGAAGCAGCCGCTTTGATAGTCTGTTTCGCCCACATTGATCCACTATGCACGATAGAGCCGCCACCGTGTGCGGCCATGTTCTTTGCGACGGCCTACGAAATGAAGAAGAGGGCTCGGTTTAGATCCAGATAGGTGTCGTAGTCTTTGGGCGTATGGTGAAGAAATGGCGTGGGCTTGAAATAGCCCGCTGCATTCACCAAGTACTTGATGTGGCGGCTACGGTCCTCGGCAAACGCAATGATGCGTTGTATCCCATTCGGTTCGTACAAGTTGGCTTGGAGAGTTTCAACTTTGCCAAACGAAGACAGTTCGCGTTGTGCCGTCTCCAGCTTTCCCAGTGAATTGCCCGCAATCACGGTTGTTACGCCCCGAGCTAGCAAGAGTTTTGGTGGCGAGACCCATTCCGCTGGAGCCGCCGACAATCAAAGCGAGTGGTTGATTCACGCGTTGCATGAGATCACCTCCGTAAATTAAAAGAGCAAGAACAAAGTGTGAGTGCAGTCTATGACGCACGCTGACCTAGTAAAAGCAGGTACCATGTGGTTCGGTAGGCACTAAGCGGTGCATATTGATGAGAAGGCAGGAAAAAATATTTTCCCGGCAATCTGCTCCGGAACAGAGCGCTCGAATGGTGGAGACCATTTATGGGTGCAAATGGTCGCTGACGGTCTACCAACTCTTGGCCAACGGCATTAAACGGCCTGGTGAGATGGTTCGAAGCGTGGAGGGCTTAACGACTAAAGTGCTCAACGAATGTCTTCGCAGGAACGTGGCGTTTGGCATCATCGAGCGCATCGCGTACAACGAAATCCTTCCCCGTGTGGAGTATGTCGTGACTCCCTTTGGGCGAAAGTTCATCCGTATTCTGGATGAGCTGGAGAAGCTGCAGAAGGAAATAGAACCCGATCTCTGACAGACGCCCCATTTGAACGATGCGTCTGCGCGTTCCAGGACGCGCTGAAGAGCGGTGACGTGATAGCGCGATTAAGAATCCAGTTTGGTCTTCTTGATTCTCAGCGCTTTGATGCGTGACGCGAGCGTCGTTGGTTTCATTCCCAGCAAGACTGCCGCACCGTCTAAGCCAAAGATCCTGCCCTTTGTGAGCCGCAAGGCTTGAGTGATGTTCTCCCGCTCCTGGCGTTTCAAATCTTCCCGGGTAGCCAGCCTTGCTGCAGGGAAGGAGGGCGGTGATGGGACGCTGCTCTCGCGCGCTGGCGAGGATTGAAGGGGAATGCGCAGGGGACCACCTTGCGAGAGGATGACCGCGCGCTCCACGACGTTCTGGAGTTCGCGCACATTGCCCGGCCAGGTGTGGGCGGTCAGTTGGCTCAAGGCCGCCTGGGTCAGGCGCGGAGCTCGGCGGTTCATTCGTTTGGCGCTTTGAGCGATGAGGTGGACGGCCAGCTTCGGAATGTCTTCTCGACGCTCGCGCAGCGGGGGAATGTGAAGCGGGAAGACGCTCAAGCGATAGTAGAGATCTTGGCGAAAGCGACCGGCTTCGACCTCCTGTTTCAAGTCACGATTAGTCGCGGCGAGGATCCGAACGTCCACGTAGCGGGTGCGGGTGTCGCCGACACGCTCGAACTCTCCTTCCTGGAGCACGCGCAGTAGTTTGGCTTGCATCGGCAACGGCACCTCCCCGATTTCGTCGAGAAAGAGGGTGCCACGATCGGCCATTTCGAAACGGCCCGGACGATCGGCCAGTGCTCCGGTAAAGGCGCCTTTCACATGTCCGAAAAATTCGCTCTCGAACAGGGCGTCCGGTACGGCACTGCAGTTCACTTTGATCAAGGCTCGGTCTTTGCGCGGGCTCCCGTCATGAATCGCGCGAGCGACCAGTTCCTTGCCCGTCCCGCTCTCGCCCGTGATCAAGACCGCTGCGTCAGTCGGAGCGACCAACTCCACCTGCCGTAGGACATGCTGCAGGGCCTGGCTCTCGCCCACGAACTCTCCCATCCCAAGGGCGGCGGTGACTTCCTCGCGCAGATAGAGGTTCTCTTCTTCCAAGCGAGCACGAAGGAGATCGATCTCCTCATATGCTTTGGCGTTCGCAATGCTCACCGCCGCGTAGTCGGCGAAGATGCGTAGCCACTCGAAGGCTTCATCGTTGAGCAAGCCACGATCGAAGAGTCCTAGTACCCCGAGAATCTCGTCCCGAAAGATCAAGGGCTGCGCCGCGAAGGTCCTGACTCCCTCTCGTGTGAACCAAGCCGGGTGAGCCATCCACTCCTCGTTGCCCTGCAGCCCGGTCAGACGGAGAGGTTCCCCGGTTGCTGCTACACGCCCGATTTTGCGCTCCCCCATGGGAAACCGATGAAAGGCGCCGCCGAGGCGGCCGTAGTCGGCCTGCGAATTACGGGGAATGCCGGCGCTGGCGGCGAGGTGCAGTGACGGTTGGCTTTCGGAGGCATCCTCCCGACTTCGGCACAGGTCGCAGAGCCTATCCGACTCGACGAGCCAGATGCGGATCAGGACTGTGTTGGGGCATTGGGCAATCCCATGAGTGATCGTCCCGAGCACATCACAAAGGCCGCGCTGACGCGCTGTCGCGACCATGACCTGGGGAAGTTGATGCGTGTCCATGGGACCACACTACGAAATTTCAATTGAAGAGGCAACGAGTATTCGTAGATTACGAGTGTTCGTAATACATCAATGCCGACGTACAGCCATGTCTATTCTGGTTTATCAAATACTTATATGAATAAACGAGCATGGCATCGTATCTGCTCAGGTCCAAGTTAACCGCGACAATTATGACGCGGACGAACTCATCAACCACCCAAGGAGGCATCATGACTCGCATCGCACAACTCGATCCGCAGACAACCACTGGACCGGCCAAGGCGCTCTTCGAGGGCGTGCAGAAGAAGTTAGGCGTGGTCCCCAATCTCTTTCGAGTCTTGGGCAACGCTCCTGCCGCGCTCAACGGCTTCCTAAGCCTCAACGGTGCTCTCGCAGCCGGCGCCTTTCCCGCGAATCTGCGCGAACAGATTGCGCTCACCGTAGCCGAGACCAATCACTGTGCCTACTGCCTGAGCGCCCATTCGTTCATCGCCGGAAAGTTGGGATTGACTCAACAGGACCTTGCTGATGCCCGGCAGGCCGATGCGGCTGATCCGCGAACCGATGCCATCCTCAAGCTGGCGCACAGCATCGTGGTGCAGCGGGGTGAATTGGGCGCGACAGGCCTTGATCAAGCACGCCATGCGGGGCTGACCGACGGCGAGATCGTTGAGACGGTGGCGCATGTCGCGCTGAACATCTTCAGCAACTACATCAATCATATTGCCGGGACCGTCATCGATTTTCCGGAGGTCACGCTTGCACCGGGGTGCGCCGCTTCTTCTTGCGCCTGCGGCTAAGAGCTGAAGGCCTTTGGCGAATCAGAGAATACACCTGTATCGACAGTGAAAAAGGAGATCATCATGAACTGGTTCAATCGTTCCATCATCGTGTCACTCACTGCCGTCGTCATCGGCCTGCCATTGACGCTGTCATTGTATGCACAGGACCCCAAACCGACCGTGGCGCACTATGCCGGGCCACGGGAGGATGCACCGGTCCCACGTCCAGGCCTGATACCCAGGAAGGGCCGGATAGCTGTGGTCGTCACCGACCCACAAAACGACTTCCTCAGTCCCAAGGGAGTAGCCTGGGGCGTGGTCGGGCAGAGCGTGCAGGAGAACAGCACGGTCGAGAATATCGAGAGCCTCTTCAAGGCCGCCAAGAGCGCCGGGGTGCCGGTCTTTGTCAGCCCGCACTACTACTATGCGCACGACCATCAGTGGAAGTTTGGCGGGGCGCTCGAAGTGCTTATGCATAACATCGGCATGTTCGACCGCAAAGGCGCCCTGACGCAGGAGGGCTTCACCGGGTCGGGCGCCGATTGGCTCGACCGGTACAAGCCGTATATCGAGGATGGCCGGACAGTGGTCACGAGCCCGCACAAAGTCTTCGGCCCTGAGTCGAACGATCTCATCTTACAGCTGCGGAAGGCCGACATCAGCCAGGTAATCCTTGCCGGCATGTCGGCGAATCTCTGCACGGAGTCACACATGCGTGAACTGCTCGAGCAAGGGTTTGAAGTGGTGGTGGTGACCGATGCCACAGCCGCGGCCAAGCTCCCGGGGTTCGACGGCTACGAAGCCGCCTTCGTGAACTTTCGGTTGATGGCCGGCGATGTGTGGAGCACGACCCAGACGGTGAAGACCCTCGCGAGTCTCAAGTAATCCCCTTGGACCTCCGGATTGGGCACCGGCCGTGGTGACTGAGGCAAGACAGATGGCGCGGGTGATCGTTTTGAGATTTCTGTCCATTCGAACCGATGTGGGAGGAGAACATGAATACGAACGAAACCACTGCAATCGTGACAGGTGGGGGAAGCGGCATTGGCCTAGCCGTGGCGGAATCCTTTCTCCGTGAAGGCATGAACGTGGTTCTCAACGGGCGTAGCGAAGAGAAGCTTGTCGGAGCTGCGGCCAAGCTCGGTCAGCCAGATCGGTTGGCGATCGTCGCCGGGGACATTACCCGGCCCGAGACGGCCAGCCGGATTGTGGAGGCGGCGGTCGATCGATTTGGCCGGCTCTCCGTGCTCGTGAATAATGCCGGTATCTTCTACACGAAGCCATTCACCGACTATGCCGTCGAGGAGCTTGACAGTTTTCTCGGCTATCTACGTGGGACCTTCGTCCTGTCGCAAGCAGCGGTTCGGCAAATGCGTGGGCAAGGCCGCGGCGGGTCGATCGTGAATATCGGGACGATTCTCGCGTCGAACGGTGTGAACGGGATTTCTTCCAGCGCGCCGATCGCGGCCAAGGGCGGAATCATGGCGTTGACGAAGAATTTGTCCGTGGAACTGGCGCGGGAAAACATTCGCATCAACGCAGTCGCGCCCGGCGTGGTTCCCACGCCTCTCTATGGCGACCTCACCGACGAGCAACTCGAAGCCCTCCATGGCATGCAACCACTCGGTCGTTACGGGACGCCCAAGGACATTGCCGATGCCGTTTTGTACTTGGTCAAGGCGAACTGGGTCACCGGAGTGATCCTCCCGGTGGATGGTGGGATTGATGCCGGGGGCGATGGAGCCTACCACGGAGTGAGAGAAAATGCGGGGACAGTTGCGGCATGAGTGTGGCCGAACGGCTCCACATGAATACAATGCACAGTATTGTTAAAGATCCATACCACCACTCAAGGATGCGAAGGAGGAACTATGAAAACAGCAATCGTCATACTCTCTGACCCGAAGAGCGGTGCTGAGGAGGCCCTTGGGCGCCTGTTCAACGCGCTCGCGTTGGCCGCCGAATGCAAGGAGAAGGGCGACGAGGTCTCCGTGGTGTTCAACGGCGCCGGCACGCGGTGGCCGGCGGAACTCACGAAGCTGGCTCACCCAGCCAACGGCCTATACAACTCGGTGCGCGACGTCGTGCAGGGTGCCTCCTGCGGATGCGCGGACGTCTTTGGGGCCAAAGACGGTGTGGAAGCGTGCGGTGTGCCGCTGAAGAAAGACAATGCCCTGGCTGGAACGTCAGGCCTCTTGAGCCTGCGCCGGTATGTGGCGGATGGGTGGCAGACGATCGTATTTTGAGCTCCGCTCATTGTGGCGGCTAGGAGCGGACTCCTGGCCGCCAGGGGGCTGGCGGCGTGCGAGGGGAAAAACGATGGCAACGAAATATCTCGATCTGACGTTTACGGATTCGGTGTGCCGCACGCAGAAGCAATATTATGGGCGCACGGGTGCGATCACCGGCGCACCTGAACGGGACCCGCTCGGCCAGGTCGAGGCCGAGTTCATCGCGGCGCGAGACAGCTTCTACCTGGGGTCGATCAGCGAAAGCGGATGGCCCTACATCCAGCATCGCGGGGGGCCTCAAGGTTTTTTGCGAGTCATCGACGAAACGACTCTGGCGTTCGCCGATTACAAGGGGAATCGGCAATTGCTCACAACCGGCAACGTCTCCGTGAACGACCGCGTCGCGCTGTTTCTCATGGACTACAAAAACCGCGAGCGGCTGAAAATCCTTGGTCATGCCCGCGTCGAGGATGCCCGTGTCCATTCGGAACTCGTCGCGCAGATTGCCGATTTGAAGATGCGGTCGAGCGTGGAGCGCCTGGTCTTGATCGATGTCGTCTCGTTCGACTGGAACTGCCCGAAATACATCACGCCCCGATACTCGATCGGCGAGGTCGAAGAGCTGGCAGAACCGCTGCGAAAGCGGGTTGCCGAACTCGAGGCGCAACTGCGCGCCCATAACAAATAATCGGCTCTGGCGCGACAGCCCGCTTGTTACCCAGGCGGGCTTGGCATGCACAGGTTCCGGCATGCGCACACACCCGCGCATTACAACAGGAGCGGTGAGCCATGGATGCGATTTCTCGCAGACGATTTTTGCAACTGGCGGCGGCGACCGGCGGCACACTGGCGCTCGGCGATCTGGCCGCGCAGGTATTGGGACTGTCACCCGGAACATGCGTCGCTTACGCGGGCGAACCGATCAAGATCGGCATCCTCGACCCGCTGTCCAGCCCCTATAACACCTCCTCGATCCACGACGTACATGGGGCCAACGTGGCCGTGGATCTCTTCAATAAGAGCGGCGGCGTACTGGGGCGTCCGGTGGCGATCCTGGAAGCCGACGACGCCTCGAATGTCCAGACCGCATTGAAAGCCGCCACAAAGTTCATCAAGGAAGACCGCGTGGATGCCCTCATGGGCACCTTCAATGGAGAGGTCGCGCTCGCCGTTTCTGACCTGGCCAAGAAGGAGAACACGCTCTTCATGGTGACCGGCGCGCATGTGCCGGAGTTGACAGGTTCGTGGTGCAACTCGCACACGTTCGTCTTCATGCCGAGTGCCAGGATGTTGTCCAGGGCCGTCACGCCCCATCTCGTGAAGACCTACGGGAATCGCTGGTTCATGGTCACGGCCGAGACGATGGACGGCCGGGCAGCAGAGCAGGCCATGGCCGAAGCCCTCTTGGCCGAGGGTGGCGAAGTGCTCGGATCGGTCAGCACGCCCTTCGGGACAACCGACTTCACGACCGCGCTGGCTCAAGCCAAAACTGCGACACCCAGCGCCGTCATCCTGAATCTCTACGGCTGGGATCTCGTTCATGCGCTGAAGGCCTATACAGCGGCGGGGTTGGCCAAAGAGCAGATCGGAGTGGGCGGGATGATCGGCGGCGAGCAAATCGGCCGTCCGCTTGGTTATGCCAACAACGCGGGGATCTGGGGGTTGATCTGGGACCCGAAGATCAACAGCGAGAGCTCGCGGAGGTTCATTCAGGGCGTGATCGACAAGTACCATCACACCCCCA
>CAZVEZ010000005.1:42544-46617 GCA_964626135.1 uncultured Nitrospira sp. | reverse complement strand
CGGGTCCAGAGAGATCTGGAACGATTTAAGGCATATATCGAAAAGGGATGGGTTAAGCCGGGACCCGACACCATCTTCGATAATTTCCCCATGTAGGTGGACGCAGTAATCAGACGGGTAACACTCCCCTTACTTGTCGAAATGACTACTTCGTTGGATGCAGCACCACGATAACGCGGTGTCGATTCCGATGGCTTTGACCTACCGCTCGCGCACAAGCCAAGCAGCGGCGTTCTCGTATCAATTAAACCCTCAACGGGGACCCGGCCGCCTCACCACTCGGCGGCGCGCACAAACTTGGTGCTCCTTCGTTCTGAGAATTCCTGAAATATTGTCAGTCCACTCGACAAGAAATCAAACAGCGATATCCTGATTACCCAATCCACCGTCGGCCATCATTCGCTCGAAATATGATAGAGTGAGCCGGGTGTTGAAATTGTGAGTACCTGAGGCTTCTATGAGATCGACCCCCTTCATCCCTCTTTCGCTCTCCGACTACGAGATTTCTCCTGAGCGGGGTTTTCTTCCTCCGGACCCCTGTGAGACCCTGCCCGACTGCGCGACGCTCAACCATCTCGGGCATGAGTTGCCGAAATTATTGAGCGCCCGGATTGTCCGGCGATTTATCGACGGACAACACCGGCTGCTCCCTTCCATCCCTCCAACATGGCAGACGGAACATTACCGAGCCGCAATGCGGATCCTTTCGTTCGCCGGACATGCCTACGTATGGGAAGCGCCGGACTCGCCGGTTGCGACAGTGCCGCCACAATTGGCAAAGCCCTGGTACGAAGTGGCACAACGCCTTGGCCGTCCACCTGTATTGTCCTATGCTTCTTATGCGCTCGACAACTGGCGGCGATTCGACCGGACTCGGCCGATTCAGCTCGACAACATCATGTTGCTGCAGAATTTTCTCGGCGGCTTGGATGAAGAATGGTTTGTCGTGGTGCATATCCAGATCGAACGTGAAGCAGGATCGGGACTGGCCGGACTCCTACAAGCAATGAACGGTGCGGCCGTGGACAAGGGAGACGAGGTCTTACTTGGGCTCAAATCCTTGGCATGGGCCCAAACGGCGATGCGCAACACGTTGGTCAGGATGAAAGAGCGCTGCGATCCCTATGTGTACTACAACCGTGTGCGGCCCTACATCCACGCCTGGAAGAATAGCCCCACCCTACCGAACGGACTCATCTATGAGAATGTCGAGCCCTACGCTGGACAACCGCAGCAGTTTCGTGGTGAAACCGGCGCGCAAAGCTCTATTGTGCCCTGTCTCGACGCAGGACTCGGGATCGCCCATGCCCCTGACCCCCTGACCGTCTATCTGCAGGAAATGCGCGACTATATGCCTCCGCGCCACCGGGCATTTATACAGGTCCTGGAGGAGACCACCGATAACTCGGGGCGCCCCCTGCTTGCCGGCTATGTTCTCGACCGGAAATCCCACAGTCCGGATCTCTGGTCGGCTTATTCTGTCTGCGTCAATCTCCTCGCCCAATTTCGCGAGATCCACATCGGCTATGCCGACAGCTACATTCACCGCCAACACCAGGCCCACGCAAGCAACCCCACCGCTGTGGGAACAGGCGGCACACCGTTCATGACATATCTTCAGAAGCATCTGGATGAAACGAAACAGGCGATTGCTTTGTAAGCCCTGTTGACCGACTCGCCCATAAATGGCTACTGGACTATCGACTGGAAGGAATGGCTTGTGAACGGCAGGGTGTCAACCGGATCGACGTTGACTACGCATTCTCGACGGCGTATCGTTTTGCCTATCTGACCCCAATCTGCATCACAGGAGGCGACAATGGCGATTATGTGCTCCCTGGCAGTCTGCAAAGCACAGGCGGGAATGTGCGGACACGAGAAAGTGATGCTCAGCGTTGCCGCACTCGCGGCAATCGGCCTTGGGGCCTACTTCCTGGTCAGCTGACCGGAGGATTGTGGTTTAACAGGAGAGCCGCCTCGCGGGATAATCGAGCAGGACTTGCATGGCCGGCGAGACAAGCGAGAAATCCGAATTGTCCATGCCGCGCCTTTCTCGCACTTCGCGCACCCGGTCGCTGGCGCTAGCGGCTGTGGACCATCGGCAACTCGCGCAAACCTTCTGCTTCCTGTTGAATGCGTAGTCGCTCCAACCGCGACTCCTCTATGACGTTGTGGAGCAACTCGTCCGACATCTGAGTCAGTTGGGCCGCAGCATCTTTCATTTCACCATGTTCGACAGCCCGCGAGAGCACTTCTGCCTTCGTAGCGCTGGTGTGTCTGCCTAAGAATGGCTTGATGATAAGGTAGACCACATCCCGCGCCGGCATGAATCGGAAAAACCGTCGCAGCAACCGGTACGTTTGGACGGGATAGTGCAAGAGCTTGTACATCAACAGCCGCCTGAGCCCCTGGCGGCGGACCTCATTGATCACTTCGCCGGGCAAGCAGGTCGGATCGATCGCAGAACACTTAAAATATTTGTACCAATCGGTAGTTTCGCTGACGAGCCCGCGTTTCACATATTCTTGCCAGAGCGGAGTGCCCCGGTAGACACAGAGCCGATTGAAACCGAATGTGTCGAGGGGTAGCTTAGAGGCCAGGTCGAACGTGGCGTTCATGTCTTCAACCGTTTCATCCGGATTGCCCACCGTAAAGAAACCGTGCACGATTTCGATGCCGGCCTTCTTGGCATTCTTGACTGCTGTCGCCACTTCTTCCAGCGTCTGCTCTTTTTTCAGTCGATCGAGGATCTTCTGACTCCCGCTTTCAATCCCGAACATCACCGTCCGGCAATGGGCCTTGGCCATAGCGGGAAACAAATGCTGCGCGACTGAATCCACCCGCCCTTCAATGCCCCATTGAATCGTGAGATTCTCCTCCATCACGCCATTGCAAATTGCCTCGATCCGCTTGGGTTGCAACAGAAAATGATCGTCGACAAAATAGACCGACCCGTAGCCGCATTCTTCGAGGTACTTGAGCTCACTCACCACATGCTGGGCAGTCCGCGCGCGCCACTTGCCTTCGTTGAAGATCGGAATGTCGCAGAACACGCAGGGCCACGGGCAGCCTCGGGAGGTCTGCATGGTCGTAAACCGCTCCATCGAAAGTATCGCAGGCACGTCAAGCGGCATCGATTCGATAAAATCGAGCGGGAGACCTTCGCGATCGGGAAAGGGCCACTGATCGAGATGGCGCTCCATGGGCCGACCGGAGTTCTGCACGACCCGGCCGTCCTTGGCCCATGTCAGCCCGGCAACATCGGCTGGGTCATTGAGTCGTTCGAGTAGATCCAGAAGTAACTGCTCACCGTCTCCACGGCAGACGAAATCCACTTCAGGACACTGCAGTTTGACCAGCGCGGCATTCAAGCTGGCAAAGACACCGCCGAACGCCAGCTTGACCTTCGAATTGGCGGCGCGAATCTGACGTGCCAATATCTTTGCATAGGGATAGCTCGTGGTACTGAGAAAACTAAGGCCGACCAAGACCGGCTCTTGTCGGTTGATCTCTTCGAGGATAACCTCGTTCGGCGTGTCGGGGTTCGCCTGGTCGAACATCACACACTCGTGGCCGGCCTGTTTCAGCACCGACGAGAGGGACATGATGCCGATGGGCGGGAAACCCATGACACGGATACGGCCATTTTTCGCGCGAGTCTTAGCTGGGAGGGCGTAGAATTGCGGGTCTCGAACGTGGATCAGGAATACGAGCATGCTGACCTCCGAGCGTGAACTGTTTCACACGCTGTATTCACTGCGACCCGCGCCTTGTGCCTCCGGACGAGACAATGCAAGGCACTCATGTAAAGGCACTTATGAGCATATCCTGGTTCGGATTCTTTTGGAGAAGCCAAAATGACAAGGGGAATGTGAGTTCTGCTTCTGAATCTTTCTGGTAGCTTCAACGAAGATTCGGCAGAAATTCGAATCTTGGCTAGTAGCGAGAGAGTAGCACGATCAGGTGAACAGGGGAAGGAAATACTGTCGCGGAGGCGTACCACCAGCCCCCCGGCTCTAAGACCGGATGGCCATGTCATGTGTACACTGTCCGTATTCCGGTTATAATCCACC